>CAZPNB010000001.1:0-2631 GCA_964587305.1 uncultured Spirochaetales bacterium
TGCCAGAAGCCCTCTGTCCAAACAGTCACTCAAAACGCGCCGATCCGGCCGTTCTCCGTAGCCAGAACGCGATTGCGCGGCCTGTGCGCCTACATCAGTTCGGTATTCACCTAACGCTCAAGAGTTTTGCAAGCGGCTCATATATCAACCTCCTGAACAACGAGTTGTTCGGTGGAAAAAAATACGCGCTGTCAAAACCACGATGTTCGATCAAGTCTTAAAACCCAATCAAGCGCACAATTCATTCGCTATTCCCCGGCATCTACACCGTGACCCTTGCGATGCAAATAAGAAAGCCCGCGCGGGGCGGATCCGAACGGGCTCATAGTAAAACGAATCAATGTTGCTGCCCCTTTTCGCTCGTCCGTCTGCGCGTCGAGTGGTCGGGTGTCGCTAACACTAACACTTACCGAGGAGGTGCTTATAGTAAAGGCTGGAGCAAATGTCAAACGCTAAAATGAGCCAATACTTACCCAACTCTCACTCCGAATGTTTTTATCGTGGGTCCAATTGCGGTTTCGCCTGTGGTGAGCTCAGAGTGTCTGAAAATAATTGACTCACCCTTCGACTAAGCTCAGGGCGAACGGAAATTATATTGATAACATTGACAATTTTCCGTTCGTGCTGAGGCTCTCGAAGCATGAACGGATTTTTTCACACACTCTCAGTCGAACCACCGCTAAATACATGCGGGAATGACGTACTTCGGTAATGAAATAATTCCTACGCAGCGAGCTTCGAAGAATTAGCCCCGTAGAGATTACGAATGCCTTTTTTAGAATCGCGTAGTGAACGTTGTCGGAAGGTCGGATCAGTTTTGTGATTCTGTCGCCGGAGGTCTGGACCAGAAGATTGGGATGGCGATTTAAGCCGCGCGAGCTACCGTAGTTTTGTCATTAACTTCGCATGCTACCGTTTCCCCGCCGCCTCTTTGACAAGGGAATCGTGCAGCAGGCTCTTAATGTAGGTTTGATACTGCGGAATACCCTTTCGGCGCGCGAGCTTTCGCGCGAGATCCAGATCGTTTATCGGCAGCCGTATGCGAACTTGTTTGGTAGCGGGTTCGAGAATATAAGGCCGTTTCAATTTGCCTGGATAGTCTAACTTTTCATCGAGAAACTTAGGGTCGATTTTCCGCAATAAACATTCGGCGCAGAACCACTTGCCCTGATCGTCCTGGTACAAATCAGTCTTGCATTTGCTACACTTTTTTCCCTTTTTCATCTTCTGCTCATCTCCCTATGCCAGACTAGAATCTGCCGTCTAGTGGAAGGCCAACCCGTGATGACGTGAAAATGATCGTTGCTCACACGAATAAAAACCGCCGTTAAAAATCTTCCTGTAAGAGTTCTGCCCACCGCCTTCAGCACTCGTCCTTCTTGTCCGATGACCACCACCGGTCTGGAGAATACCTCCTCGAATTCGGCTTCTCTAATATTCCCGTGACGCACTTTGAAGTGCGCCTTTCGAGCTTTTTTATCATAGGCAAATGTAACCCGCACGGTGTAATAATTTAAAAATACAATAGTCCACTCGACTGAGCAAGAAAGAAAACCGAGGGATCACCCATTACGGCGTAAAAAACCAAAAGCCAAGGACCGCCCGCTGTGTCAGACTTGCGATACTTGGGTAACTTTTCATGGTCGCCTGGTGCAAATCTGAGGAGCGAAAAACCGACGGGCTCCATTTCGCCGCTCTAGCGAGAAAGCGCACGGTTCTTAAATAGAGCGCCAGGTTTATGAATCTTGTTCGTCACAACCCACCACGAAACATAAAAGTCCAACTGGGTTGGACCCAATCGGGCTCTCGGAAAACGCGTCGCCGCCACCCTCCCCGCTCCTTTTTCCGGAGCCACGGGCCGGACCACGATGCAAATCGCAGGCAAGCTTATAGGGCGGATCGACCTGCGTTTTCAAACGTCAAGAAGACGAGAAATCGCAGCTAAGTTTCCTCTTGACAACGGGCTGGAAAAGAACAGAGTCTTAGAAAACTATTTTCGGAGGTGATTTCGGTGGCGATAACACTGAAAGAGGCCAAGCAGATATACGCGCAAGAATGGATTGCCTTTTTTGTGGAGGAAGAAAAGGCGGACGTGGATGAGATCCGTGGACAGGTGCTTGAGCATCACCGAGATCGGCGGGAGATCCATCGTCGGCTGCGAGAGCAAGGGGTGAAAGATGCTTATATTACTTTTGCCGGCCCCTTGATCCGTCCCGGATACGAGGTGATGTTTCCGTGCGGCAGCCGTTAGAGCTACCTATCATTCTACGCCGTGTGCGGCTAGAGGGACCGGCGGCTTCGCGTGAGGTAGATATGGTCCTGGATACCGGGGCCATATACACCGCGATTTCCTGGGAGACAGCTAAGGACCTTGGCTATGATCCAGCAGGCAGCCCCGAGCGAGTGCCGATTATTACGGCAAACGGCGTCATTGAGGTGCCAAAGCTGAGCGTAAAACGGGTGGCGTTTCGCGAGTTGGCCGTCGAGGAGATAGAAGTCATCTGTCACGATATCCCCGAGCTGGCTGAGATAGAGGGGCTGATCGGTCTGAGTTTCCTCAAACACTTTCGTTTGGTGGTTGATTTTAAAAGAGGGATACTGGACATTACGTGAGAAGATGACATAGGAAAC
>CAZPNB010000002.1:0-15363 GCA_964587305.1 uncultured Spirochaetales bacterium
GCCGCGCGGCCGACGAACGCCCCGCTCGCGAGCTCGACGACGCGCGGCGAGAGCGGGATCGGCGCGCCGGTGCTCTGCCACGCGACCTCGCGCGCGGCGACCGGCGCGGGCAGCCCTTTCAGCGTGAGGTCGCCGACCGGCGCGAAGCGATGCGGCCCGCCGGCCGCCAGCGCTTCGACCAGCGCGCTCGCGAGGATCTGCCCGGGCTTCGCCGCCGCGCACAGCCGCGCCGCCTCGACGACGACCAGGCCGTGCACGCCCTCCGCGTCCTCGCGCGCCTCGCCGGCCGCGACCGCGACCCGCGCTGCGGCGGGAGCCCCCGCGTCGCGCCGCTGGCTCGCCTGCGCGACCCGCTGCTGAATGCCGACGCCGCACGCGACCGCATCGCTCGCGCTGTCGAACGCCGCGAACAGGCCGTCTCCGGTGTGTTGCACCTCATGCCCGTGCGTCGCGGCGAGCGCCTCGCGCATCACGGCGAGGAAGCGCTTCCGCCAGGCTTCCCCCGCCTCGGGCCCGAGTCGCGCCAAGGTCTCGGTCGAGTCGACGAGATCCGCGAACAGAATGGCGAGGAGCCGGGATGTGGCCACCGCGCGGCATCATCTCACAGCCGCCAGGCGCACGCTGCTAGCCCCGCCGCAGCGCTCCGCCCTCGAGCACGTAGACGCTGCGCGTGAGGTCGGCCGCAAGCGCCTCGTCGTGGGTCACGATGATCTGCGTGGTGCCGGCACGCTCGCCCACCCGCTCGATCGTCCTGCGCACCTCGGCCTTGAGCGAGGGGTCGAGCGCGCTGGTTGGCTCGTCGTAGAGCAGCACGTTCGGCTCGACCATCAGCGCGCGCGCGATCGCGACGCGCTGGCGCTGCCCGCCGGAGAGCGACTCGGGGAACACCCGCTCCTTGTCGTGCAGGTCGAGGTCGCGCAAGAGTCGGCTCGCGCGCTCGCGCGCCGCCGCGGGGTCGACGCGCCGCGCGCGCACCGGCGCGAGCACCAGGTTCTCGATCACGCGCAGGTGCGGGAACAGCTCGAGCGACTGGAACACCATCCCGACCTTGCCCAGCAGCGGCGCCGGATCCGATCCGCCATCGACGCGCGTCCCCTCCACTTCGATCGAGCCCGCGTCGAACGGGTCGAGCCCGCACGCGCAGCGCAGGAACGTCGATTTGCCGGCGCCGCTCTTGCCGAGGATCGCGACCAGCGCCCCCGGCGGCACGTCGAGCGACAGCCGCGAGAGCGTCGGCGACGCGGCGCCCGGGTGGGTCTTGGTCAGTCCGACGACCCGCATCATCGCGCCACTCGCTGCTGGCCCTGACCGAGCCGGCGCTCGAGCCGACGCGCCAGGAACACGAACGGCAGACCGACGACCAGGTACCACGCGGCGACCACCGCGCCGAGGCCCAGGTGATCGTGGGTGGCGTTCGCGAGCATCGAGTAGGTCTTCGTCAGCTCGGTCAACGTGACGACCGAGATCAGCGAGCTGTCCTTCAGCAGCGCGATGAAGTCGTTGGTCATCGGCGGCAGTGCCACGCGCACCGCCTGCGGCAGCACCACGAAGCGCAGCGCCTGCCGGCGCGGCAGCCCGAGCACGCGCGCCGCGTCGAGCTGCGAAGCGGGCACGCTCGACAGGCCCGCCCGGTAGTTCTCGCTCTCCGCCGCGGCGTAGTTGAGCCCGAGCGCGAGCACGCCGGCGACGAACGGCGAGAGCGTGATCCCCAGCTCGGGCAGGCCGAAGTAGAGCACGACCAGCTGGACAAGCAGCGGTGTGCCGCGGAACAGCTCGACGTAGAGGACGGCCAGCCCGGCGAGCGGCTTCGGGCCGAACGCGCGTGCGCACGCCAGACCGGCCCCGAGTGCTACCGCGAGCCCCATCGCGAGCGCGCTGACGACGAGGGTCAGTGCGGCGCCTCGGGCGAACGTGGCCATCAGCGCGGGGTAGCGTGTCGCGGCGCGCACCAGGAACGCGGGCTGCTCGGCGAGCGAGGCGCGCCACGCCTCCCACGCAATTGCCGGCGCGCGCGAGTGCGTGTCAGCGTCGCCGAGCAGCCGGGCGGTCTCCGCGTTCCAGATCCCCCAGCGCTCGTAGACGGCGCGCAGCGTGCCATCCCGCGCGAGTGCGTCGAGTGCCGCGTCGATCGCGCGCTTCAGCGCAGCGTCGTCCTTGCGGATCGCGATCGCGTAGCGCACCTCGCCGAACGATCCGGGCAGCACCTCGAGCGCGGGGTCGACCGCGCCGTAGTAGGTGCTGACCGTCTCGTCGAGCAGCACCGCGTCGGTGCGGCCGAGCCGCAGGTCGCGGTAGATGTCGTCCTGACCGCCCTCGTAGGTGGCGACGTCGGCGCCGGCGGCGCGCAGGATCCGCTCCGCGGCGGATCCGGGCAGCGTGCCGGCGCGGCGGCCGCGCAGCTCCGCGAGCGTCTTCGGCGCGGCCGCGTCGCCGCGCCGCACCGTCAGCCGCTCGGGAGAGACGTAGTAGGGCTGCGACAGCAGGCACACGCCGTCCTTGTCGGGGGTGACCTCGAGGCCGCTGAGTGCGATGTCGAAGTCGCCGCGTGCGAGCAGCTCGAGCAGCTTGTCCCAGGCGCCCTGCTGCATGCGCGCGCCGACGCCGAGCTGCCCGGCGAGGGCATCCGCGATCTCGACCTCGAAGCCGATCAGCCGTGCCGGATCCGCTGGATCCGGAAACGCGAACGGCGCGCCGCCCTGCGCGTCTGCACCCCACGCGAGCACGCCGCGCTCGCGCACCGCGTCGAGCGTGCCCGCCTGCGCAGCCGACGCGATCCACAGCGCGGTCGCGATCGCAGCCCTCGTCACGCTCGACTCCCTCCGTTGCGCCGATCCCATCCGTCTATCATGATCGTGACCGCACAGGAGGAATTTTTCATGAGGGCCCGGATCAGCGTTCATCGATCAGCGACGGCTTGGGTCGTCGCGCTGCTCGTGTGTGGTGCGGCCGCGATCGCCAGCGCCGCCGAAGAGGATTTCTCGGCGCTGGTCAAACGCCTGCAGAAGGAGAAGGCACAGTTCGCGAAGCGGCAGAAGACGCTGCTCGTGGAGCGCTACGACCTGGCGGATCGCCCGGCAAAGGGCGTCGCGATGGCGAGCGGCAAGGCGGTGCAGGGCGGTGTGCGGGTGAAGCTGCCGCAAGGCACGACGTGGGACAAGCTCGCCGCGCTGTCGCCGGAAGAGATCAAGAGCGTGAAGCTGTGGCCCGCCGGCTTCTACCCGCTGCCGCATCCGCATCACGAGGCGGGCGGCATGGTGTTTCCGCAGTCGCTGATCGACGAGACCCAGCGCCAGACCGAGCGCGACCTGACGCGCTTCGATCTCGACTTCGACCTTCCGGAGCATCTGCTGCCGGAGTTCCCGGCGCCGATCTACCTGACGACGCGGCCAGACCTCGGAGACGTGTCGCAGGGAAAGCTCGTCACGCTGGAGAACTTCTACGATCTGTTCAAGGACATCCTGAATCCGAAGCAGCTCGAAGGTCTGCGCTTGCTGGTCACGCCGTTCCCGCAGGCCCAGTTCAACGCCACCGACGACCGCCGCGCGCTCACCGCTCACCAGGGCGTCGCGTGCCTCGACTGCCACGCCAACGGCCACACGACCGCCGCCACCCACACCGTCGGCGACATCCGCCCGAACGAGCACCGCCACCGCATCGACACGCCGTCGCTGCGCGGCGTGAACATCCAGCGCCTGTTCGGCTCGCAG
Source organism: uncultured Spirochaetales bacterium (assembly GCA_964587305.1). Classification (GTDB taxonomy): domain Bacteria; phylum Myxococcota_A; class UBA9160; order UBA9160; family SMWR01; genus JAHEJV01. Next base: position 3,708 of record CAZPNB010000002.1, read on the forward strand.
CGCGCGATGAAGAGCGTGGAGGACTTCACGGAGTTCGAGCAGCGCGCCGCGTATTTCGACGGCGACCCGGTGCAGGCGCAGAAGAAGGGCGTCAACATCCTCGAGCGCGGCAGCCAGGTGCATTTCATGGCCGAGGTTCAGGATCTGTTCGACTTCCCGCCGGCGCCGAAGTTGAACGTGCTCGGCCGGCTCGATCCCGGCAAGGCCACCGAGAGCGAGCTGCGCGGCGAGGCGGTGTTCCACGGCAAGGGCCAGTGCGCCACCTGCCATGCGCCGCCGTACTACACCGACAACAGCATGCACAACCTGCGCGTGGAGCGGTTCTTCCACGAGAAGATGATCAACGGCCGCAAGGCGTCTGCCGACGGCCCGATCAAGACCTTCCCGCTGCGCGGCATCAAGGACTCCCCGCCCTACCTGCACGACGATCGCCTGCTGACGCTCGAGGACACAGTGGAGTTCTTCAATCTCGTGCTGAGCTCGAAGCTGAACGAGCAGGAGAAGAGCGACCTGGTGGCGTTCCTGCGCGTTCTCTAGGTTGACAATTTAGTCTAATATCGGCGCGTCGCTTCTTCCCGATTGACGATCAAGGGCGCGCCGATGCTTCAGGTCCAGCAGATGGTGCTGTTCGCTCGCGTGGTGGACGCGGGCAGCTTCGCCGCCGCGGCCAAGGCGCTGGGCCAGACGCGGGCCGCGGTCAGCAAGCAGATCGCGTCGCTCGAGCAGCGGATCGGCGCGCAGCTGCTCAATCGCACCACCCGCTCGATGCACCTCACCGAGATCGGGGCCGAGTTCTACGCGCGTTGCGCGCGGATCGCGGAGGAGGCGGAGGATGCGGAGCGCGCGGTGGCGAGCTTGCAGGGCGCCCCGCGCGGTCTGTTGCGGATCGCAGCGCCGCTGACGTTCGGCCGCCGCTACCTGGCGCCGTTGGTCGCGCCGTTCCTCGCCGCCCACCCGGAGATCTCGATCGATCTCGTGCTCGACGACAAGCCCGCGGACGTCGCGCGCGAGGGCTTCGACGTGGCGATCCGGATCGCGCCGCGCACCGACTCGTCGCTGATGGCCCGGCGCCTCGCCGACAGCGCGCACGTCGTCTGCGGCACACCCGGCTACTTCGAGCGCGAGGGCGTCCCGGCGACGCCCGACGATCTGCGCCGCCACCGCTGTCTGATCTACAGCTCGTTGCCGACCCCGCGGCTGTGGCGCTTCCGGGACGGCAAGACGGTCGGCGTGAAGGGGGCATTCTCGGTCAATCACGGCGAATCGCTGCGCCGCGCGGTCGTCGACGGGCTCGGCATCGCGTATCTGCCGCGCTTCATCGTCGGCACGGACCTCGAGGTGGGGCGCCTGCGCGCCGTGCTCGAGGACTGGGCCTGGTCGGCGCAGAAGGTGTTCGCGGTGGTGCCGCGCAACCGCAACCTGACGCCGAAGGTGCGCGCATTCCTCGAAATGCTCGAATCCCACTTCTCGCCGCTGCCTCCCTGGGAGCGCGCGGCGCCGCGGCGCCCCGCGTGACACCCGAGCGCGACATCATCGAGCGGATCCTGCGCGCGCGGGTCTACGACGTGGCGGAGGAGACGCCGCTCGATGCCGCGCCGCGCCTCTCGGCGCGGCTCGGCGCGCCGGTGTGGCTCAAGCGCGAGGACCTGCAGCCGGTGTTCTCGTTCAAGCTGCGCGGCGCGTTCAACAAGATCGCAGGGCTCTCGGCGCAAGACGCTGCGCACGGGATCTTCGCCGCGTCCGCCGGAAACCACGCCCAGGGCGTCGCACTCGCCGCCGCACGGCTTGGCTACCGCGCGACGATCGCGATGCCGCGCACGACGCCCGAGATCAAGGTGCGCGCGGTCGCTGCGCTTGGCGCCGAGGTGGTGCTGCACGGCGACACCTACGACGAGGCGCACCAGGAGGCCCAGGCGCGGTGCACACGGGCCGGCGGCGTATTCGTGCACCCCTACGACGACCTCGACGTAATCGCGGGGCAGGGCACGATCGCGGTGGAGCTCTTGCGCCAGCACCCGGATCCGATCGACGCCGTCTTCGTCCCGGTCGGCGGCGGCGGCCTGCTCGCCGGCGTGCAGAGCTACCTGAAGTTCCTGCGGCCCGAGACGGCCGTGATCGCGGTCGAGCCCGACGACGCCGCGTGCCTGCAGGCCGCGCTGCGCGCTGGGCGCCCGGTGCCGCTCGACCACGTCGGCATCTTCGCCTACGGCGCAGCGGTGCGAGAGGTCGGCGCGCACCCGTTTGCACTCGTGCACGAACGGCTCGACGGCGTGGTCACCGTGAACGTCGACGAGATCTGCGCGGCGATCCTCGACCTGTTCGAGGACACGCGCGTCGTCGCCGAGCCGGCGGGCGCGCTCGCGGTGGCGGGGATGAAGAAGTGGATCGCGAGCAAGGGCGGTGGCGAGTCGCGCGGGTCACTGATTGCGCTCGTCACCGGCGCCAACATCGACTTCCATCGCCTGCGCTACATCTCCGAACGCGCTGAGCTCGGCGAGCAGCGCGAGGCGATCTTCGCGGTGACGATTCCAGAGCGTCCCGGCAGCTTTCGCCGGCTGTGCGGAGCGATCGGCGACCGCGCGATCACCGAGTTCAATTACCGCTATGCCGGCGCCGACGAGGCGCACGTGTTCGTCGGCGTCGAGCTTCGGCGCGGCGCCGACGAGCGGCGCGAGATCGCGGCGTCGCTCCGAGCGCGCGGTCACGCGGTGGTGGACATGACCGGCAACGAGCTGGCGGTGCTCCACACGCGCCACATGGTCGGCGGCCGCGTCCCGGCCCTCGATGACGAGCGACTGCTGCGCTTCGAGTTTCCCGAGCGGCCGGGTGCGCTCGGCCGCTTCCTCGAGCTGATGAACCCGGGCTGGAACCTGACGCTCTTCCACTACCGCAACCACGGCGGCGCGGTCGGCCGCGTGCTGGCCGGCATCCAGGTGCCCGCGTCCGAAGCCGACGGCTTCGCGCGCTACCTGGCCGAGCTCGGCTACCCGTGGGTGGAAGAGACCGACAACGATGCCTACCGGCTGTTCCTGCGCTAGTCGCTCCGCGCGCGGGCTCTGCTCTGGGCTTTGGAGGGGAAGGAGCGATCCGGGTGTCGCCGTCGCAACGCTCGCCGCTCGCTATCCAGCCCGCTCGAGGTGGCGAGCCGTGCGCGAGATCAATTTAATCATGTGTTAGTCATGTCTTGAGCTCGTCAGAGAACAGAGCTAGAATCAAATGGCGCGTCCTCGGGAGCGTGGTTCGACGGCTGGAAGCGACCGCCGCCGGTCACCGAGGCGCGATCGTTGCCGGATGTCGCTCGACCTCGATCCTGGCTGTTGACCAAGGGGTGGCGCCAGCATGGGTTGGTGGATCCGAGGGAGACTCCGGGATCGCCTTGATCGGACGCGGGGACCTCGAGACGCCGGGCCACCTATCGGTCCGGCGAGTAGGAGCGACTTCACCACCCGCGCCCGCACGACACCACACCTCGAAGCCCTCTGCTCTCTGAGCCCGGCTCGAGGGATCAGTCCCGCCCCCGGCGGTCAAGCCAGCCCGCGGATGCGTCGAAACGGACGACGGATGGCGGACCAGCCCACACCGGACGAGCGGCGCTTCCGTGCGCTCGCGAGCAGCAGCATCGAGCGCATTGTCGAGCTCGACCCCCGCGGCCAGACCGTCTTTGCGAGCCCGAGCCACGTGATCGCCGCGGGCAACGTCCTCGCTTCGCTCGACCACGTGCATCCCGACGACCGCACCGCGGTCGCCCTGCACTTCGCGGCGGCCTTCCAGACGGGAGTTTCCGGGCGCGTGACGTTCCGCGTGCGCGACAGGGAAGGCTCCACGCGCTGGATCGATTCGACACTGACGCCGTTTCCCGCCGAGGACGGGGAGCGCCACGTGCTGGTCGTGAGCCGAGACGCGACCGAGGCGCGTCTCGTCGAGCAGCAGCTGCGCGAGAGCCGCGAGCGCTTCCAGCTGATCGCCAAGAACGCCTATGACATGATCATGGAATACGACACTCAGTGGCGGCTGCAATACGCGAACGATCGGGTGCAGAGCGTGCTCGGGTTCGGTGACGGGGAGCGCGAGTTCGACGCCGACTTCGTGCACCCCGACGACTTGGAGCGGGTCACCGAGATCGTTCGCAGCGTGCGCGAAGGACGGGCGGAATGCGCCTACTCCACGCACCGCGTGCGGCGCGCCGACGGCTCATGGTGCTGGATCGACGCGAGCATGCAGCCTTCTCCGGAGAGCCACGGCAGTCAGAACCTTCTGGTCATCGCCCGCGACGCCACGGCGCGCGTCGAGGCCGAGCAGCTCTTTCGCGAGAGCGAGCAGCGCTACCGAGAGCTGGTGGAGAGCGCGCCGCTCGGCATCTTCGTCGTGCAGAACGATCGGATCGTGTTCGCCAATGCGGTGGCGGCGGCGCTGTGCGGGCGCGTGAGCCCGGAGGCGATCTGCGGCACGGACGTGTATGAGGTGCTGGTCGAGGAGGCCGTCCGCTCGATCGCCGACACGGTGGCGCGCTCCGGCCAAGGCGACCACCGGCCCAGCACCTTTGCGATCCAGCTCGCCGGCCCGGACGGCGCACAGCGGGATCTGACCGGCGTCGGCACGGTGATCTCGTACGCCGGCGCGCCCGCGTTCCAGTGCATCGTGCGCGACGTGACCGAGCTGGAGCATTCGCGGCGCGAGCAGCAGCGCCTCGAGCTGCAGCTCCAGGAGGCTCGCAAGCTCGAGAGCCTCGGCGTGCTGGCCGGCGGCATCGCCCACGACTTCAATAATCTGCTGGCGGTGATCCTGAGCAGCGTGCGCTATGCGAGAGCCCCCGACGCGACACCGGAGGATCGCGTCGAGGCGCTGGGAGACGCCGAGGAGGCCGCCGAGAGTGCGGCGCGGCTCGTGAAGCAGCTGCTCGCCTACGCCGGCCGCCGGTCTCCCGAGGTGCACCGTCTCGACCTCTCGGAGCTGGCGGGCTCGCTCTCGGAGCTGCTCTCCACGGCGCTGCCCGGCGGTGTCGTGCTGCAGCTCGATCTCACGCGGGAGCCGCTGATGGTTCATGCCGACCTCGTGCAGCTCGAGCAGGTGTTGATGAACCTCGTGTTGAACGCGGCTGACGCGGTCGAAACCGGACCCGGCTCGGTGACGGTCCGCACTTCGCGCGAGAGCCTCTCGCCGCAGCAGCTCGCGCATTGGCTCGGCGGCGAGGGCCTGGCGGGCGGTTGCTACGCGTGCCTCGAGGTCGCGGACTCGGGCGTCGGGATGGACGCGGAGACGCGCGCGCGTATCTTCGAGCCCTTCTTCACCACCAAGCAGAACGGACACGGTCTCGGGCTCTCGGCGGTGCTGGGCCTGGTGCAGGGACATCGCGGGGCGATCGACGTCCGCAGCGAGTCGGGTGTGGGAACGCAGATCCGTGTGTTCCTGCCCGCCGACCCGATTCCGTCGCAGCCCGCTCACGGCTCGGGCGCTCCCGTCATTCTGGTGGCCGTGGCCGACCCGGGCCTGCGCGGCTCCGCGGTGGACGCGCTGCGGCGTGCCGGCATCGAGGTGGTAGAGGCGGCGGACGTCGCGCAGGTCCTCGACCTCTGGACGCTTCACGGGGAGGAGCTCGACGCCGCCGTGATCGACACCGCTTTCTCCGCGGCGGGCGGGCAGCCGCTCGCCCAGGCATTGCACGCGGACCGGCCCGACCTCCCGATCCTCACGCTGTGCGCCGACGACGGCGAGGCGATCGCCGCCGAGCGGGACTCCGCGGCGTTCCTGCGCAAGCCGTTCACCGAGGAATCGCTGCGCGAGCGGATCGCCGGAATGCTCGCAAAGCGCGACGCGCGCTCGTAACCTGTCCCAGCCGCTTGCCTTTCCGCTCTCCGCACATCGGCAGCTTTCGCGCAAGTTCGGCGGGCAAGCTGCCGATCAGAGGGGGTCACTGCCCCTCGCGAGGCTTCCGATGAACGATGTCGGCTTCACCCACGTAGCGCTTCCGGTCACCGACCTCGACGACAGCGCCGAGTTCTACGAGCGCTACGCGCGGATGCAGATCGTGCACCGGCGCGACGGCGTGCTGTGGCTCTCCGACAAGGCGCGCCCCTTCGTGCTGGTGCTGATCGAATCCACGGCGGTCAACGCCCCGCTCCGGCCGATCGCCCATCTCGGCATCGGCTGCGACAGCCGCGACGAGGTGGACCGACTGGCCGGGCGCGCGCGCGCCGAGAACAGCCTGATCTCGGGACCCGCGGATGCAGGCGCTCCGGTCGGCTACTGGGCCTTCATCCGCGATCCGGATGGGCACACCTTGGAGCTGTCCCACGGGCAGCAGATCGGGCGCGCGGTAGGCGACCCGGGCTAGAGACAGGGCGATCAACCGAGATCGCGGCTCTTGATCCAGACTCTCAGCTTCGGCAGCTCGAGAGCCTTGCCGGCGAGGCCCTCGATCCACCGGCGGAGCTCGCCTTCGAGCCCCTCGATCTCCAGCGTCAGCGCGATCCGACCCGATTCGGAACGGGCCGGGGCTTCATCCAGCTCCCAGACATCCGCGCTCGGCGCGGCTCGCGCGGGCGCGGGCGGCGCCACCTCTTCGTCGAAGCCGAAGTCGTCGACGGGATCCGGGTCGAGGTGCGCGACCTCCGCATCGAGATTGCGCGCTGCGGGTCCAGCGGGGCTCGATTCCTGCAGGCTGAAATCGAAGTCACCCGCCGGGAGCACCTCGAAATCCTCGTCCTGCGTGCCACCCGCCGGGTCGACGAGCCCGAGGATCGTCGCGTCGCCGTCGCCGCGGACGCGCGCCATCGGTGTCCCGAACGCCTTGAGCTGGGACGCGTACTCCACCGAAGATCCGAGCGACGAAGGGTTGCGCGTGGTCTCGGCGAAGGTGATCTCCACCTCGCCGACGCGCACGACGTCGCCGTTCTTGAGCACGGCGCGTGCGACCGACTGCCCGTTGACGCCGGTGCCGTTCGAGGTGCCCATGTCCTCGACGAGGCAGCCCTCGCGGGAGCGCTTGAAGACGGCGTGACGGCGCGACATCTCGGGTTCGTCGAAGGAGAGGTCGTTCTCCGGCGCGCGGCCCAGCGTGAGGTCCTGGGTGTCGAACACGATCAGGCGCGTGCGGCCCCCCGCCTTCACCTTGAAGATTGCGTGTGCGCGCGGCGCGCTGGTCGCTGCCATCACCCCTGCCATCCCGGTACGAGCGTGTCTCCGGGGGGTATCGGCCGGTCGCTACCGCGGCTACAGCCCCTCGGCGAGGCGGCGGCCGAGGCGTCGCGCCAGGCGATCGAGCCGCGCGTCGGGGTCGCGCCAGGAGTAGCCCGCCAACGCGCTCTCGACCCGCACCGGATAGCCGGCGACGAGTTCGTCGTCTCGCAGCACCGAAACCCGGGCGGCGGCGTGGTCGGGTGCGGCCGCCCACGCAAAGAGCCACGTCACCCAGCCGGAGCGCAGCCTTGCGGAGTCGATCGTGACCTCGAGCGCGTACGCTCCATCGGGCGCCAGCCGCTCGCCGTGCTCCAGCCAGTCGCGCGCGCTCTGGCGCACGACGGCGACCAGGCGCGCGGCCGCAAGAGGCTCGAGAGACGGTGCACCTGCCAGCGCGAGCGCGACCTCGACCCGCGCATAGCGGCCCGCGACCGGCGCGGGGCGGGAGGCCGGCTCCACCGGTGGCGCGCTCGCGCACGCGAGTCCGAGTGCGATGGCGGCGATCGCGAGCGCACGCGAATCGGACATCCGCTCCGGTAGCTAGCGCCGGACCGGCCGCCGCGCAAAGCCGCGCGCGGCTCTGATACGATGCCCGAGGATGCGAAAACAACTCCCCGCTCGAGGCACCGACTGGCCGTCGCTCCGCGAACAGCTCCAAGCACTCGGCAGCGACGACGTCGATTGGCGGCGCGCGCGCACCGCCGTGTACGTCTTCAACGCCGGCGAGGACGTGCTGAACGTCGCGAAGGAGGCCTACTCGCTCTATCAGTCGGAGAACGCGCTCGGTCCGGCTGCGTTCCCGAGCCTGCGGCGCATGGAGAGCGAGGTGGTCGAGATCGGGCTCTCGCTGCTCGGCGCACCCGACGGCGCGTGCGGCGACCTCACCTCCGGCGGCTCCGAGAGCATCTTTCTGGCGGTGAAGGCGTGCCGGAACCAGGCGCGCGCCGAGGGTCGCGTCGCCGACCGGGGCTGCCTCGTTCTCCCGCGCTCGGCGCACCCCGCGTTCGACAAGGCGGCCGGTGTGCTGGGCCTGCGCGTGGTGCGCGTCCCGGTGGCGGCCGATCTGCGCGCCGACGTCCGCGCGATGGCCGAAGCGATCACCCGGGACACGCTGATGATCGTCGGCTCGGCTCCGTGTTTCCCGTATGGCGTGATCGATCCGATCGCAGAGCTTGGAGCGCTCGCGCGCGAAACTGGGACCTGGCTGCACGTGGATGCCTGCGTGGGCGGCTATTTCGCGCCGTTCGCCCGCCTGAACGGGCAGGCACTCCCCGCCTTCGACTTCGCGGTGCCCGAAGTTCGATCGATCTCGGCGGATCTGCACAAGTACGGCTACGCCGCCAAGGGTGCATCGACCCTCTTCCACCGCAGCGAAGCGCAGCGCGAGCACCAGGTCTTCACGTTCGACGCCTGGCCCGCCGGAGGCATGCGCACAGCGACCGCCGCGGGCACGCGCCCGGGTGGCGCGATCGCCTCGGCCTGGGCGGTTCTCCACTACCTGGGCGTCGACGGCTACCGGGCAAAGGCGCGCGCCGTCACCGACACGCGGGTGAAGCTGATCACCGGGATCCGCGCGATCCCGGAGCTCTGCACCTGGGGTGAGCCGCAGCTCGGCCTTTTCAGCTACGGCTCGGAGCAGCTCGACATCTTCGCGGTGTGGAAGCAGCTGGCCCTGCGCGGCTGGTTCACCGGCCTCTTGACCGAGCCGCGCGGAATCCACCTGATGCTGTCACCGGCCCACGCGCAGGTGGCCGACGAGTATCTGGCCGACCTGCGCGATGCGACCGATGCGGTTCGACGCAGCGGCGAGCGTGCGCCGGAGACGCGCGCGCGGTACGCGTAGGAGGCCGACTCGAGAGTCGGCCAACGCGCAGCGAGCCGCAGGCGAGCGAAGTCGAACGAGCGAGATCGGACGCCTGCAATCGACCCCCCCGCTCGCGCGTAGAACAGGGTGGAGGCCGGGATGCCGCCCTGGTTGGTGTTAGGATTCGATCCGGCGGAACCACGCCGCAGCCCGAGTTGGCGTGCGGCGGAGCCGCGAGTCAAGGGAGCCGCACGCATCGCGAGCCAGAGCGCACACCCGAAGCACCGCGACGAAGGCATCTCCGCGCAGTGGCTCGCAAAGGCGCGGGCGGGCGACGGCGATGCCTTCGGGCTGCTCGTGCGGCACTACGCGCCCGACGTGCAGCGCCTGTGTCGCCGACTGCTCGGGTCCACCGCAGAGGCCGACGACGCGTCGCAGGAGACGTTCGCGCGCGCCCACGCAGCACTCGCCAGCTATGACCCGGTGCGCCCGTTCCGGCGCTGGCTGCTCGCGATCGCCGCACACCGCGCGATCGACGCGCTGCGGCGCCGGCGCCGCGAGGCGCGGCTGTTCGACAGCGAGGCGCTCGACGCCGATGCGCTGCCCGATGCGGGCCCCTCGCCGCTCCAGCACGGGCTGTCGGCCGAGCTGCGCAGCCAGCTGCTCGCAGCGATCGAATCGCAGCCCGATCTGTATCGCGCGCCGCTGGTGCTCCGCTACTACGCTGACCTCGAGTACGACGCGATCGCGGAGATCCTGTCGATCTCCCGCAACCAGGTGGCGACGCTGCTGTTCCGCGGGCGTCGCCGGCTGCGCGACGCCGTCGAGCAAGGAGGCCGGAGGCCGACGCGCAGCGAGCGCAAGCCGTCCGGCGCGCAGCGAGGCGAAGCCGAGCGTAGCTCGGACGAGAGTGCGAGCGAAGGCGGGCCCCCGCACGAACCGGGTGAACGATGAGCTGCCCCGACCAGACCACCTGCCTGCGCTACGCCGACGGCGAGCTCGAAGGCGGCGCGCTGCGCGAGACCGAGGCTCACCTGGTCGCCTGCCGCAACTGCCGCGCGCTCGTGGTCGCGCTGCGCGAGGAGAGCGCGCTGCTCGGCGAGGTGCTGCGCGAGGAGGTCCCGCGCAGCGCGGCGAAGGCGGCTCCGGCCGCGGCGCCGGGGGTCGCGCTCGGCGTACCGATCGCGATCGCCGCCGTCACCACGGCACTCGCGGCCGCGAGCGCTCTGCTCGACGCGCGCCTGCCCGGGGCCTTCGACCTACTGCATCCCCGACGCCTCAAAGGAGCTGCCGAAATGGCCTTCGACGTGATCTTCCTGCTGCGCGAGAACGCACCCGGCCTGCTCGAGCTGGCGTTCTCGGTGGGTGTGATGGCGAGCCTCTCCGCGCTGGGGAGCTTCGCCGTGTCGGCGTTCTCGCGGCGGTGGTTCGGCGGCGCCGCGGTGCTCGCGATCGCATTCGCGGGCGCTCCGCAGCCAGCCAGCGCGTTCGTCGTCCACCGGCATGACGACTTTCAGGTCGCCGCCGGCGAGCGCGTGGCGGAGAGCGTGTTCACCCGCGGCGGCGACCGGGTCGACGTGGACGGCGCGATCGACGGCGACCTGATCGCGATGGCCGAGCGGGTGACAGTGCGCGGTGAGGTGACCGGCTCGCTGTACGTGTTCTGCCGCGAGCTGGACGTCACCGGGACGGTGGGCGGCGCGATCCACGTGATCGCGGAGACGTCGCGCATCGAGGGAACGGTCCGTGGCGGCGTCTACGTGTTGGGCGAGACCCTGACGCTGACCTCCACGGCCCGAGCGCTGGGGGACGTGAACGCGATCGCGGAGGAACTCGTGGTCGAGGGCTCCGTCGGGCGCGACCTCTACGTCGACGGAGATCGCCTCGATCTGCGCGGCGTCGTCGGCCGCCACGTCGGCTCGCACTGGCTCGACGAGCTCTTGCTGCGCGACGGCTCCCGAGTGGGTGGCGACGTGGACGTGCGCATGGAAGAGGGGCACGCGGTCGAGCGCGCTCCCGGTGCCCGCGTCGATGGCGAGGTGCGGGCCGGCGTCGTCGCGAGCCCGCGCGAGCACTATCTCGACCACTACAAGAGCTGGCGCTTCTACGCCGGCCACCTGCTCTGGTTCGCCGCCGCGTTCGTGTTCGGTCTGATCGCCTACCGGATCAGACCGGTGGCGTTCCGCGGCACGATCGCGACCAGCGCCGATCTGTTCCGCACGCTGGGTCTGGGCTTCGTGTTGCTGGTGGTCGGACCCGTGGCAATGATCGTGGCGGCGCTGACGATCGTCGGGATTCCGACGGCCGTCCTGGCGCTCTTCCTCTACATCACGGCACTCTACACCGCCGATCTGGTCGTCGGCGCATGGCTGGGCCAGCTCGTCGCGCCGCCGGCCGACGGCTCGACGCTCGCGTTCGGGAAGTCACTCGCAGTGGGCCTCGCGATCCTCAGCGCCCTGTCGCTGGTGCCCTTCCTCGGACCGGCAGTCGGCTTCGTCGCGATGCTGCTCGGTCTCGGCCTGCTCACCGCACGCGCGCGGGGGGCGCTGGGCTAGAAACCAGGGGAACGCCCGTCTGCGGCCGGGGGCACGCTGCAGAAGATGGCTTCAGAGGGGAAGGACAGCGGGCCGTCGAGCAGGTTCCGACTCCCGGGCGGGAACGCCGAGCTGTACGAGG
>CAZPNB010000003.1:0-3440 GCA_964587305.1 uncultured Spirochaetales bacterium
GCGTCCACGCCGTCCACGCGTGGAAGTCCATCTTGTCGTTCGCAGCGAGCGCCGTCTCGAAGTGCTGTTCCGCTTCGTCGTAGCGTTCGAGCACCGTGGCGAGGCGGCCGACGACGCGCGCCATAGAGCCCCATGTCACGACCTGAACAATCGTCGCGTTCGCTGACGTGTACGGGATTAGCGCCTCATACAGGGTCCGAGCCACCGCGCGCTGAGCGGCGTCTGCGCACGCATCGGAGAGCGCGTACAGGACCGTCGTCCAGCCCCAGTCGCGGGGTATTGCACCGAGGTTGGATGCCATCTGCTCGACGACGCGCTCTGCGTCAGAGAGTTTCCCAGCCTGTGCATACACGCGGGCGAGGAGGGCGTTAAACAACGGTATGTTCGGATTCTGCGCGCTGACCGCAACCCACAATGGTTCAAGCTCCGCGAGCCTACCCTGCAGATCACGGGTTAGGTAGAGCTGACCAACAGCCGTGATTCCGGCATCTGGCGACTCCGCCGCCGATGCGTAATCCGCGCGAGTTGCCTCGGCGAGATCCAGCTGCCCCTGGGCCATCTGCAACACAACAACGCTCGAGGGTACCTGGTACGACAGCGGTCTGAAGCGAGCGCGCTCTAAAATCTCAGCGATTTCGTTCGTGACCTGACGGAAGCCCGCGATGTCACCCAGCTCCAGCGCGAGATAGCTGCGCTGAATAAGGGGGTGGTTGGGAAAGCCGACTTCGGTACGCTCGGCCGCGGCGCAAGCTATATCTATCAGGTCGCGGCGCTCGATTACGTTGTCCGGGCTCCATGAATATTGGACGAACTGGAAGGTAACCCTGCAGATGGCCGCGTCGTCGTCAAACTGCCGGGCGAGATCAAGGGCCTCGCGCGCCTGCGACAGCAAGAGCGGATCCTTCCGACCGCCATATTGAGCCAGAAACCCGCGCGAGCCGGCGCTTGCCGCGGATGCCGCGGCCGCGACGCGATCTACCAGGAGGTTGGCACGGTCTAGGCTTGGGGCGGTACCGACTGCCGCCAATGCCTCGTCGACGAGAGCCAGACACTCCGCCGCAGCGTCCAAGTCGCTGTAATACGCTGAAAGCCCGAACGCAAATGCGCACTGCGTCAGTAACCCGGTGTTGCCGGTCCGCCGCGCGATCTCGGTGCATGAGCGGACCGCGTCGAGCGCGCGCGCCGGCTCGCCACCACTGCGCTGGCACTTAGCGAGCGACAGAAGAACCTTCCCGCGCTGCTCGTCCTCCGGCTTACCGGCGAGGTCCATCGCGGCGAGCGCACGCTCGTAGTGCGCCGCCGCGTCTTCCCACGCGTACTGCTCGCGCGCGTGGTCGCCGGCGCGAATCGAGTACTCGATCGCCTTGTGCGCGTCACCGCCGCTCGATGCCATGTAATGTGCCGCCAGCTCGCCCAGGTGATCGTCGATGCTGTCCGCGTAGAGCGACTCCAGCGACTCGGCGATCCGGCGGTGCAGCTGGATGCGGCGCGGCGTACTCAGCTCGTCGTAGAGCGTGGCGCGGATCAGCGCGTGGGTGAAGGCGTAGGTGTTGCGCTCGCGCTCGGCGATCAGCTGCGAACCCAGCGCCTCGTCCAGCGCGTCGAGCAGAGCGTCCTCGCCCTCATCGCAGATCGACCGCAGATCCTCCCAGGTGACGCCGCCCGTCATCGCTGAGGCGCGGCCCAGCATCCGGTTGCAGGTATCGCTCAGCCGCGAGAGACGCCGCCCGATCACTTCCTTGATGCCTTCGGGGATGCCGAGCTCTTCGATCGAGGCGACTGTGCCGGTCCAGACGCCGTCCTGCTGCGTGAGCTTGCCGGTCTCGACGAGGTTGTTCAGCACCTCGCGGATGAAGAAGGGGTTGCCTTCTGACTCGGTAAACAGCACCTGCGCGAGACCGCGCTTGGCCACCTCTGCCTGCTCGGACGGCTCGATGGCGTGCAGGAGTTCGTAGACGGAGTCCTGTGTGAAACCGCGGATAGCGATGCGCTCGTGGTGCTCCATGCGGCGCAGCGCCGCCAGCGTCTGCGCCAGCGGGTGGACGCGGTCCACTTCGACGTCGCGATACGTGCCGACGATGACGATCCCGCGGTCGGCGATGCCGCGCGCGATCTGCTCCAGCAGCGCCAGCGACGGCCGGTCGCACCACTGCAGGTCGTCGAAGAAGATCACCAGCGGCCGCTTCGCCGTCGCGTTGCGCAGGAAGGCGGCGATGCTTTCGAAGAGCCGCGCACGCTCCGACTCCGGGTCGAGCCGCGGCGCCTCTTCGAGGCCGGGGATGCGGCGCTTGACCTCCGGCATCATCGCGGCGATGTCGGGCGCGCCGGGGCCGAGCGTTGCGCGCAGCTCTGCGTCGGGCGTCTGCTCGATCAGCGAGCGCAGCGCCTCGGTCCACGGCCCGAATGGCGCGGAGACGTCGCCCTCGTAGCAGTTGCCACGCACCACCGTCGCGTCCGACGATGCCTGCTCGCAAAACTCCTCCGTCAGCCGCGTCTTGCCGATCCCCGGCTCGCCCGCGAGAAGGATCACGGAGCCGCGGCCGTTGCGGGCGTCTGCCAGCTTCTTCAGCAGCGTCTCGTACTCGGCTGCGCGTCCGACGAACGGCAGCTTGCGGAGCAGCGCCATCGGGTCGTGCTCGTAGACGACCTCGACGGCCGCGACGGCGTCCGCGATGCCCGGGAGTCCCAGCGGGCCGAGATCGTTCGTCTTGATGTCACCGCCACGGCCATCGAGCAGGCGCACGACATTGTCGCTGGCCAAGATCTGGCCCGCGTTCGCCTGATCGCAGAGCCGCCGAGCGATGACGAACGGCGTGCCGGACTCGTCGCCCTCACCGGCCAGCGCCTCGCCAGCGTTGATCCCGGCGCGGATCTGCAGCCGCTCGCCCGCCGTCGGCCTTCGCGACGCCTGCTGCATGGCGATGGCGCAGTTGACAGCGTCGAGCGCGGAATCGAAGGCGACGATCAAGCCATCGCCGAGCGGCTTCACGCCGTGGCCTCCATGCGCCCTGACGGCTTCGCTCAGAAGGCGATGGTGCGCCTTGAAGATGCGCTCGGTGTGCTCGTCACTCGCACGCTGCTTGAGCTCGCCCGCGTTGGCGAGGTCGGTGAAGAGAATGACGGCGGTCGTTGCGCCCCGCTCCGGTACGGCCACCTGCGTCGTCCCGGCCGGCCGTTCGAGCAGCCCGCGCAGTGTGCCCGCGACGGCCGACGCGCTCGACGGCCGCTGCTCCGGCGACTTCGCCAGCAGGGCGAGGATCAGCTCCTCGACCTCGGCCGGCAGCCCGGCCTGATGCTGTGAGGGCGCGACCGGGTGTGCGTTGATGTGCTGGGCGATGACTGCTGTTGGGCTGGCGTCCGTGAACGGCGGCCGTCCGCACACCAGCTCGTACAGCACGCAGCCCAGCGCGTACAAGTCGGTGCGCTCGCTGACGGGCTCG
>CAZPNB010000004.1:0-5725 GCA_964587305.1 uncultured Spirochaetales bacterium
CGAGCCCGATCGCGTTGATCGAGAGGTCGCGGTGGCGCGCCGCGGACGCGAAGTCGAGCGTCGGATCGGCCGCGCGCTCGCCGCGCGGCAGCGCGAAATCCGCGGTGAGGCCAGCGACTTGCATCACCGCAAACGCGCGCCCGAACGAGAGCACCTCGCCGAACCCGCGCAACACCGCTTCGAGCTCGGCCCAGGAAAGGCCGAACACCTCGACGTCGAGGTCCTTCGCGGGCGCGAGCCCCAGCTCCCGGTCGCGCACGAATCCACCGACGACGACGGCTCGCCCGCCGCGCGCGCGGATCGCCTGGGCGATCGGTCGGAGTGCTTCGATCATGTTCAACGAGGGTACGCGACCCGCCTGCCTTTTCGGCTCGTTTCGCGAATGGTGCCCCCAGGGAAGGCAGCGATGGTGACAGAGAATGGCGACAGGAAAAGGATGGGAGACGGCCTAACTTGTTCGAGTGGAAACCGACCGCCGCGGCTTTTTGCGCCTCACGGCCGGCGGCGCCGCGCTGCTGCTCGCCCGCCGCGGCGAGGCGTCGGGTGCGGAGAGGGAGAGCGCGCTGGGGATCCACCGCGAGACGCGCAACACCCCGAGTGGCGCGATCGGCGTGCGCCTGCGCGCGAGCTTCCGCCCGCTGCCCCCCTTCAAGCCCTACCCCGGCCTGCCCCGCGTGGCGCTGCCGGTCCCATCCTGGGAGGCCGGGCGCCCGCTGTTCTCGGTGGCGCGGGTCTACGCGCCGGCGCGCGCATTCGCGCGCGAGGGCTGCTCGCGCGAGGAGCTCTCGCGAATCCTGCTGCTCGCGAACGGGGTGACGCAGCCGGGCCCCGGCGCCGTGCTGCGCGCTGCCCCGTCGGCCGGCGCCCTCTACTCCGGTGAGGTCTACGCAGTGATCGAGCGGGTGACGGGTCTCGCGCCCGGCGTCTACTCCTACGAGGTCGCCTCCCACGCGCTCGTGCGGCTGCGCGAAGGGCCGTTCCTGGCAGAGGTGGCGCGCGCGATCGAGGGGCCGCCGGATGCAGCGGGCGCGGCCGCGGCCCTGCTGCTCACCAACGTGTTCGCGCGCTACGGCGCGCGCTACGCGAACCGCGGCTATCGCTATGCGCTGATCGACTCGGGACACATCGGCGAGAATCTGCGCCTCGCGGCGAGCGAGATCGGCCTCGGCGAGGCCGCGCCGCCGCGCTTCGAGGACGATCGGCTGAACACCCTCCTGGGTGTCGACGGGCGCGAGGAGGCGGTGTGCGCCGTGCATCTCGTCGGCCGGCCCGCCGCCGTTGCGGCCGGCGTTGCGCCCCGGGCGCGAGCCCTCGTCGAGCGCCAGACCGTCGACGCGACGGAGCTCTGGAGCGGGCTCCCAGCTCCGGAGCGCTACCACGAGGCCACGAAGCTCGTGCCGGATGCGGGCGGCAGCGAAACGCAGCCGCCGGCCGCGCAGGGTGCCGATCCGCAACCAGCGGCGGACGCGGACGCGACCGCTTCGGAGATGACGGCGCACGCGGCGATCCGCGTGCGGCGTTCGGCACAGCACTTCGCGAGCGCTCCAATGCAGCGCGCCGATCTGCTGGCGATCCTCGCGCTCGCCAGGGGCAACCCCGCGCTGCGCCGGAGCGGCAGCCTCGACCTCTACGCCGTTGCCCACCGCGTCGCCGACACGCCCGCCGGCCTCTACCGCTACGACCCCACGTCCCACCGGCTGGAGCCGCTCCACCGCGGCGATCTCACCAACCCGCTGATCCGGGCGTGCCTCGGCCAGAAGAAGTCCGGGCAGGCGGCCACGGCGCTGATCGGCGTCGCGCGCGTGGCCGAAGCCTCCGCGCACGGCGGCGCACGGAGCTACCGCGATCTGCTGCTCGACGCCGGCGCCACCGCGCAGCGCGTCTACCTCGGCGCCGAGGCGCTGGGCCTCGCCGCCCGCAACCTCGCCGCGTTCTACGACGACGAACTCGACGCGCTACTCGGTCTCGACGGCGAGCGCGAAGTGGCAGTGCACCTCACGGCGGTGGGCGCGGGAGATTGATGAATCGTGTCACGCTGCGAGCAGCTTCCCGATCTCCCGGCGATTGACGCCGAGCGCGCAGAGCGCGCGGATCAGCATCTCGAGGCTCGCATCGGCTTGCTCGAGTCGGGCGATCCGCGGCTGCGTCGATCGAATGCGCCGAGCCAGGTCCTGTTGTGTCATCCGCTTTGCCAGCCGGCGCTCTCGAACCTTCTCGGCCAGGCGCACGCGCATCTCGACGATGGTGGCCTCCTCGTCCGTCAGGCTCAGTAGCTCGCGCACCGAACCCTGGATCCAGCCGTCGGGCAGCTTCCTTCGCGCAGTCTTCCTAGCCACGGTCGTACTGGTCCTCCACACGAAGCTCGTGGACTCGCCTGCCGACCGTCGGCATCGGCCGTGATCGAGGCCACTGGAGCGACTCGCCGCGCTGGATTCGGCGCAGCAACACACCAGCCTCGATCCGCGCGGCAGTGCCCACGGGCGGTGTCCGCAAGGTTCCGAGCATCCAGCGCAGCGGTTTCTCGTCGACCACGAGAGTATATCGTTATCGGTATATCGCAAGATGGCGCGGCATCGCGCTCGAATGAGTCTTCGAGATCTACGGATACCGGCATTTCCCTACCGTCGCGCTGCGCATGTGCGACGAAGAACGATTCATCGCGCTCGTTGCAGACGATCCCTATCTGCAAATGGTGGAACGGCCTTTCAGCCGCCACCGCGCTGCTGGGTGCGCAGCGCATCGAGCTGCGAGCGCTGGAAGACCGCCGTCACCGGCACGCCCGGCAGCACCGCGCGGATCGCGGCCATGCCGCCCTCTTCCCGGTCGACGAGTACCGCCACATGCACGATCGCGAGGCCCTCTTCGAGACAGCGCTCGATCGCGCGCAGCACCGAGCCGCCGCTGGTCACCACGTCGTCGACGATCGCGATCGGGCTCTCGGCGCAGCCCTCGATCCATTTGCGCGTGCCGTGATCTTTGCGGTCCTTGCGCACGATGAAGAAGTCGCGCACGGGACCCGACACCAGCGAGTGGTGCGCGATCGCCTGCGCGATCGGGTCGGCACCGCTGGTCAGGCCGCCGACCGTGCGCGGACGCGTTCCGGCGCGCGCGAACTCGCCCTGGAACGCCGCGCCAATCAGCGGCATCGCCTCGGCGAAGCAGGTGGTGAGCTTGCAGTCGAAGTAAGACGTGCTGCGCCGGCCCGAAGCCAGCACGAAGTCGCCCTCGACGTAGGAGCGCTCGACGAGGATCTTGGCCAGGTCGCGACTCGTGTTCATGCTCTCGGTCCTCCGACGCTCTCCTCTGGGCTCTTGTTACGTATGAGCTCCGGTTTACTCAGGACGGTGAGTATTTTTCCTCACTGCTCTGAGTAATCCGCGTTCCCCAGCCTCGAGACCCGAACACCTCGGCGATCGTCGCCTGGATCTCCATCGCTGCCGCGCGCGGGTCGGGCGCGGAGCGGATCGGCCGGCCGACGACGGTGTAGTCCGCGCCGCTGCGGAACGCCTCTTCGGGCGTCACGATGCGCTTCTGGTCGTCGGGCACGCGCTGGTTCTCGAACGGGCGGATCCCGGGCGACACGATCAGGAAGCCGTCGCCGAGGTGCTCGCGCAGCGCACGCGCCTCGAGCCCGGACGAGATCACGCCGTCGCATCCGTGCGCGAGCGCGCGCCGCGCGCGCGACAGCACTAGTTCCTCCACCGAGATCGGCGCCGAAAAACCGAGGTCGCGCAGGTCGGCCGCGTCGAAGCTCGTCAGAACCGTCACCGCGAGCAGCTTCAGGCGATCGCGCTCCACCGCGGCGGCCGCCGCGAGCATCGCGTCGTTGCCGTGGATCGTCGCGAACTCCGCGCCGCAATCCCGCATCCGCCGCACCGCCGACGCCACCGTCTCCGGCACGTCGAAGAACTTCAGGTCGACGAACACCTTCTTGCCGGCGTCGACGAGCTCGGACACCAGCTCCCAGTAGTTCCCGCTCATGAACAGCTGGAGCCCCAGCTTGTAGAACCAGACCGCGTCGCCGAGCCGCCCGACGAGATCGCGCACCTCCTCCCGCGAATCCACGTCGAGCGGGAAGATCAACCGCTCGCGAGCGGGGATCTTCTTGGTGGAGAGCGGAAGCGGAGAGGAGGTGCGTTGCATCGTGGGTGCGACGCGAGTGTATGGCTGGTGGCGTCGTGGGGACAAGCCCGACCGCGGCCTACGCCTCGGATTCGAACTGCGTGATGCGCACATCGCCGTCGGGGAAGCGCGCGATCAGCTGGAGCTCGCCCCCGAGCGCGTGAACGTAGGAGGCGAGCTTGCTCAGCAGCACGTCGTGACGCCTCTCGAGCTGGGAGATCTAGGACCGCCCAATCCCGTCCGAACCTGTCCTCGGTCGAAAACTCAGCGCAGCGCGGCGAGTGCGTCCTCGAGCAGTGCGGGGTCGAGCCAGGCGTGGAAGTCGCGCCGCACATCGACGAAGCGCACCACGCCGCCGGCATCGAGGAGCAGCGTGGTGGGGTGCGGCACGCCGGCCTCGATCGGCATCGGGTTCTCGAGGCGGATGCCGAGCCGATCGATCGCGGTGCTGCCCGGGTCGACACCGAAGTGCACGCGCTGGCGCAGCCCGAGGCTCTCGATGAAGCGCAGCGTCTTCGCGTTCACCTGGTTGTCGGCCATCACCCAGAGCACGGCGAGATCGTCTACCCCTTCGAAGCGCTGCCGCAGCTCCACGAGCCGCGCCTTCGTGTAGGGTCACCAGTCGACGCTGCGCTCGAAGGTCACCAGCAGCGGGTGGCCGCGAAAGTCCGCGAGCGAGAGCGGGCGGCCGTCGAGCGTGCGCAGCGCGAGATCCGGCGCCAGCGAGCCCACCCGCACAGCCACGCCCGCCACGTCGGCGCGCATCTGCGCCTCGGGGCCGCGGCGGCCGAGCGGCGTGTGCGGAATCCAGATGTCGAGCGCCAGCAGCGCGACGATCACGGCGGTAGCGAGCCAGCGCAGCACGCCCGCTACACCTCCCGCACGGCCGGCGGCCGCAGCCACACGAACGCGAGCGCCAGCAACAGGAACACCGCCGCCTCCACGCGCAGCAGCTCGCCGAGGAACGCATAGTCGCCGACGAGCCAGGCTGCGATGCGATAGACGGCCATCAGCACCAGCGCGAACGCCGTCGCCGTGCCGACGGTGCGATGGGTGCGCGGCTGGCGCGCGGCGCCGAGCAGCGCGCCGCCCCAGCCGACCAGTGCGCAGCCGGAGAAGGCCAGGAAGTAGAGGCCGCCGACACCGAGCGGGATCGAGCCCGCCACCTCGCCGCCCGGCGCCTGCGCGGTGAAGAAGCCGGCGAAGCAGACGAGACCCGACACCACGAACAGCGCCCCCACGACGCCGCACAGAGATCGGTAGGCCCCGATCCGCTCCATGCGGTGCTTTTAGCGACAGGAATCGACGATGTCCACCGCCTTCGCGCGGCGACTTGCCCGCTTTGACCTGGGCGCAGCTCCCGGGTCTCCCTATCAATAGGTCAAAGGGGGAGTTCGCACTGGTTGTATCAAGTTTGGTACGATAGCCGTGACACGCCAGAGCCCTCTGCCGGTCGTCTTCTACCGAACTGAGCCTGGCTCAGAGCCGGTCCGGGAGTGGAATCGCACGGGTTCTCTTCTCCTTCTCCAAGAATCGCATCGTCGCACTGCACGGCTTCATCAAGAAGACGCAGAAGACCCCGGTCCATGACCTCAATCTCGCG
>CAZPNB010000005.1:0-4941 GCA_964587305.1 uncultured Spirochaetales bacterium
GAACAGCTCTCCCCGGTAGCCCTGGAGGCCCTTGATGTCGGGCAGCTTCGGATCGACCAGCCCGCCGACGCAGGAGACGACGAAGCGCGCGGTGGCCGTCTCGCCCGCCTGCGTGGTGAGCCACCAGGCGCCCGCCGCCTCGTCGAAGCGCGCCTCGACGATCTCGGTTCCGAGGCGCAGGTGAGCGCCGAGCTGCCACTTCTCGACGATGTCGCGCAGGTAGCGCCAGATCTCGCGCGACTCCGAGTACCGCCGGCTCCAGCGCGGGTTCGGCTCGAACGAGAGCGAGTAGACGTGCGACGGGACGTCGCAGGCTGCGCCCGGGTAGGTGTTGTCGCGCCAGGTGCCGCCGACGTCGCCGGCGCGCTCGAAAATCGTGAAGGAATCGATGCCCGCCTTCTTGAGCCGGACCGCGGTTCCGATCCCGGCGAAGCCCGCGCCGATGATCGCGATCGGGAAATCGGAGCTCGTTCCCGCGAGCACCGCCTGCTGCTGCATCACTCCTCCTCCGCCGTGGCGCGCTCGCCGGAGCGCAGCACCGCGATCACCTCGTCCGCAAATCGCGAGAGGCCGTCCTGCTTCACCCCGAGCGACGCGGTGTCGCCTCCGTAGAGCAGCCACGGAATCATCCACAGGTGCGTGACGCCGATGTCCTCCATCCGGCGGTACGCATCGACGTCGAACGCGTCCTTCGGGGCGGCGATCACCTCGAATCGCTCGCCACCGCGGCCGGCCTCCTCGCGATACCGGCGGATCGCCGCGATCCCGCTGGCGAGCTGCTCGCGCGACAGGATGTCGGGAATCCAGCCGTCGCCGATGCGCGCGACACGGCGCAGTGCGGCGTCGGTGCGTCCGCCGACGAAGATCGGGATCCGGCCGGGTACGGCGGGGCTCATCACGAGGCGAGGGAAGTCGTAGTGACGGCCGTGGTGCTCGACCATCTCGCCCGTCCACAGCTTGCGCATCACCTCGATCATCTCCTCGCCGCGCTGCGCGCGCCCGGCGAAGGGCTGGCCGGTGAGGGCGAACTCCTCCTTCATCCAGCCGAGACCCAGGCCGAGCGACACGCGGCCGCCCGAGAGCAGCGACGCGGTGCCGAGCGCCTTGGCGAGCGCGAACACGTCGCGCATCGGAACCACGTAGACCCCCTGGTAGAAGTGGATTCGCGAGGTCGCGGCCGCCATCGCGCCGGTCGCCACCCAGACGTCCGGGTAGGGATCCATCGCGTGCCACGGGCGCTCGCCACCTTCGGCGTAGGGATACGGCGTGTCGATCTTCTCGAGATGGACCAGGTGGTCCGAGAGCACGATCCCGTCCCAACCGCAGGCTTCGGCGGTGCGCGCCAGCGGGAGGTAGTGGGTCGGATCGATCCACACGAATCCGGTCAAGAACTTCAAGCGTCGCTCCAGCATTCGCGAGATTTACGGGCGGCCGATTATAATGCAGGCATGCTCCAGCTCTACGGTGGCGCGAACTCGCGGGCGCTCAGATCGCTGTGGATGTTGGAGGAGCTCGGCCTCGACTACGAGCAGGTGCCGGTCGACTTCGCCCGCAAGGAAACCCAGAGCCCCGCGTACCTCGCGATCAATCCGAACGGGCGCATCCCGGCGCTGGTGGACGGCGAGCTCGTGCTCTGGGAGTCGATGGCCATCAACCTCTACCTGGCGCGCACCTACGACGGCGGCCTGTGGCCGGCCGATCCGGCCGATCAGGCGCGCGCGCTTCAGTGGAGCTTCTGGGCGATGACCGAGACCGAGGCGCCGCTGGTCGACGCGCTCGCCAACCGCTTCCTACTGCCGGCGGACCAGCGCAAGCCCGAGCGGATCGAGCGCGCCGAGCGCGCGCTCGCGGCGCCGCTGGCGGTGCTCGACGGCGCGCTCGCGGGCCGGCCTGCGCTGGTGAGCGAGCGCTTCAGCGTCGCCGACCTCAACGTCGCGTCGGTGCTCGCCTGGATGCGCCTGGTCGGCTTCGCTACCGGCGCCACCCCGCACGTCGGCCGCTGGCTCGACGCCTGTCTGGCGCGCCCTGCGCTGGCGCGCGCGCGAGCGCGTTGACGCAAGCGGCCGCAAGTTGCGCGCAGCGAGGCGAAGCCGAGCGGAGATCGGACGGGCCAGGAGGCCGACTCGAGAGTCGGCCGACGCGCAGCGAGCCGCAGGCGAGCGAAGTCGAACGAGCTAACCCGCGTCCGCCAGCGCCTCGATCCAACCGACCAGCCGGCCGTCCTCGACGGTCGTGTGCAGCGCGTGCACGTCGTCGACCTCGATCAGGCGCACGCGGCCCGGGGAGCCGGCGCGCGCGAGCGTTCGGCTGTCCTCAGGGTCGATGATCGCGTCGCGCGTGCCGTGCACGAGCCACACCGTGACGCCGTCGGGAAGCACCGCGGGCTGCCCGCGGCGCAGCGCGGCCTGGGCGAGCAGCAGCGTCGGGCCGCGCCACAGACCGCGCTGGAGCAGCGCGACGGCGATCGCGCCGCCGTACGAGGATCCGACGAGCACGTGCGGATCGAACGCGCGCAGCGAAGCACTCTGCACCGCCACGCTGGCTTCGAAGTCGTGCGTATCCATCGCCGGCGTCAGCGCCGTGAAGTGACGGTCGAACACCTGCGCCTTGACGCCTTGCGGACTCGACTCGAGACCATGGATGAACTGGACGCGCAGGTCGCGGCGCATCGGGTGAGGATAGACGAGCTACCGTAGCGGGCGGAGGCTCCCGGCTGCGTGGTCCATCGCGACGCGAAGTTCGGCATCGGGCAGATCGTCCGCCACCGGATCCACCCGTTCCGCGGGGTGGTCTTCGACGTCGACCCCACCTTCGCGAACACCGAAGAGTGGTGGCTCGCGATTCCCGAGTCGCTGCGGCCGCGCAAGGACCAGCCCTACTACCACCTGCTGGCCGAGAACGAGAAGACCACCTACGTCGCATACGTCTCCGAGCAGAACCTGCTCCCCGACGACACCGGCCGGCCGGTGCGCCACCCGCAGGTCTCCCAGGTGTTCGGCGAGCTGCGCGGCGACCGCTACGCGCTGCGTCCCCGCCGCCACCACTAGGCGACGAGGCGATTGGCACCCGCGCTATCGTCCAAGCTCCTGCCAGGAGGGCGCATGACCGGCATCGCCGCCTACGGCGCCTACGTCCCGATCACGCGCCTGCCGCTGTCGCTGATCGCGGGTCGTCCTGGGAAGGATGGAGCCCCCGAGAAAGCGGTTGCCGACTACGACGAGGACGCGGTCACGATGGCCGTGACGGCGGCGGTCGACTGCCTGACCGGGATCCCGCGCGACGGCATCGACGCGGTCTACTTCGCGTCGACCAGCTATCCGCTGCGCGAGAAGCAGGGCGCGGCGCTGATCGCGAAGGCGCTCGACCTGCGCCGCGACGTGTCGACCCAGGACCATGCCGGGTCGCTGCGCGCCGGCACCGCGGCGCTCGAGAGCGCGCTGCACGCGGTCACGGCGGGCGCGCTGCGGTCGGTGCTGGTCGTCGCGAGCGATTGCCGGCTCGGCGCGCCGCGCGGCGCGCTCGAGGCCAAGCTCGGCGACGGCGCCGTCGCGCTGCTCGTGGCGGGAGACCCGATCGCCCGCTTCGAGGGCGGAGCCTCCGTCGCCGACGAAATCCAGGACGTGTGGCGGGTCGACGGCGAGCGCTTCACGCACACCTGGGAGGACCGCTTCGCGATCCAGGAGGGCTACACGCCGAACCTGGTCGCGGCCGTACGCGGCGCGCTCGCCCGGACGGGCCGAGGTGCGCAGGACTTCGCGAAGGTTGCGCTCTATGCACCTGACGCGCGCAGCGCCGGCGGCGTCGCGCGCGAGCTCGGCTTCAAGGAGTCGCAGCTCCAGGACGGGCTCTTCGGCCGGCTCGGCAACACCGGCACGCCCTACGCGCTGATGCTGCTCGCCCAGGCGCTCGAGACCGCGCGGCCCGGTGACCGCCTGCTCGTCGCGAGCTATGGCGACGGCGCGCACGCGCTCGTGTTCGAGGTGACCGCCGCGACGCTGCGCCTCGCGCCGCGCCGCGGCGTCTCGTGGCACCTGGCGCGCCGGCGCGGCCTCCAGAGCTACGACACCTACTTGAAGGCACGCTCACTCGATGCCACGGAATGGCAAGCCGGCGCCGACCTCGGGCTCTCCGCGACGATCCGCTTCCGCGAACGCGACGCCGACATCGGCTTCGTTGCGGCGCGCTGCACGAGCTGCAGCCAGCTCCACTTCCCGAAGCCGCGCGTCTGTGGCAAGTGCTTCACCAAAGACGCCTGGGAGCCGTACCGCCTGTCGGACCGGCGCGGGAAGCTGCTCTCCTACACCTTCGATTACTTCTTCCCAGCCGCCGAGCCTCCGACGATCATGGTGATGACCGAAGTCGATGGCTGCCGCGTCTCGGTGCAGATGACGAACGCGCGCCCCGCCGACGTCGCGCTCGATCTGCCCGTCGAGTACGTGTTTCGCAAGATCCACGACGCCGGCGGCAAGCCCAACTACTTCTGGAAGGCGAGCCCGCTCGCGAGCGAAGCGGCCTGAGAGGTTCTCCCATGGCGGAGTCGATCCGGGACAAGGTGGCGGTGGTTGGAGTCGGCGCGTGCCAGTTCGGCGAGAACTGGGACCAGTCGCGCGAGGACATGATCGTCGACGCCGCCTACGAGGCGTATGCGGACGCCGGCATCGACGACCCACAGCGCAGGATCGAAGCGGTGTTCGCCGGTGCGGTCTACCCGCGCGAGGGCACCGCCGAGATCGCCGAGGCGCTCAAGCTGTTCGGCAAGCCGATCAGCCTGGTCTCCGACTACTGCCAGACCGGCACCGACGCGTTCCGCTTCGGCGTGTTCGCGGTGGCCTGCGGCATGTACGACACCGTGCTGGTGATCGGCTTCGACAAGCCGAAGGACCGCGGCGTGTCGGGCCCGTCGGTCAGCTTCGACCGCGTGCGTGGCCTGCCCGCGACGCC
>CAZPNB010000006.1:0-2779 GCA_964587305.1 uncultured Spirochaetales bacterium
GTGGAGCAGCCGCGACACGTTCTGGATCACCTGGAAGCCGACGAAGGTCGCCAGCATCAGGCAGAACAGCATCGAAGAGAGGTTCAGCTCGTTCATGGCACTCCCTGCCGTGGAGGACCGCAGAATCCGCGCAAATCCGGACGGCGCCGAAGGATACCGATCGCAGGTGAGATGCCCAGCGCTCTGGTAGTGTTGCGCGGCGCCCACGCGGAGTACCGCCTTGATCGACCTCGATGACGTGTCCCGCGTCTACCACCGTGGTGCGGACGAGGTGCGGGCGCTCGACCACGTGTCGCTCCACATCGAGCGCGGTCGCTTCGTCGCGCTGATGGGCCCCTCCGGCTCCGGCAAGTCGACGCTCTTGCACCTGCTCGCCGGCCTCGACCGTCCCACCTCGGGCCGCGTCACGGTGGCGGGGCGCTCGCTGAACGATCTCTCCGAAGACGAGCTGGCGCGCTTCCGCTCGCAGCACGTCGGCTTCATCTTCCAGTTCTTCAACCTGATCCCGGTGCTCTCCGCGCGCGAGAACGTCGAGCTGCCGCTTCTATTGACCTCGCTCCGCAAAGCCGAGCGCCGCGCGCGCGCCACCACCGCGCTGCGCGTGGTGGGGCTCGCGGAGCGCGCGCTGCACATGCCGGGCGAGATGTCGGGCGGCGAGCAGCAGCGCGTCGCGGTCGCGCGCGCGATCGTGTCGGACCCGGAGATCGTGGTGGCCGACGAGCCGACCGGCGACCTCGACGCGAAGAACGCGGTCGAGATCCTGGGCCTCTTGCGCGACCTGCGGCGCGAGTTCGGGAAGACGGTGGTGATGGTGACCCACGACGCGCGCGGCGAGCAGTTCGTCGACGAGATCCACCATCTCGACAAGGGCGTGCTGGACCGGACCGTGGCCGGCGGCGCGGCGATGCGCGCGGTCGGGGACGCGACGTGAGCTGGGGCTCGCTCCTGTGGCGCAACCTGTCGCGCAACAAGCTGCGCAGCGCGCTCACCGGCGGCGCGATCGCGCTCGCGATCGCGCTGGTGTGCTTCCTCGCAACGATGCCCGACGGGATGAATCGCCTGCTCGAGCAGTTCGCCAGCGGCACGCGCGTGGTGGTGCACAACGAGGCCGGCCTCGTCTACCCGCTGCCCTACGCCTACCTCCAGAAGGTCCGCGCGATGCGCGGCGTGGTGGCGGTGACCAGCTGGACCTGGTTCGGCGGCGTGTTCGTGGACGAGGAGGGGGTCAGCTTCCCGAACTTCGCGATCGAGCCCGACCAGCTCGGCGTGACCTTCGAGGACTACGGGATCGCCCCCGAGGCGCTGGCGCAGTTCCAGAGCCGCCGGGACGCCGCGCTCGTCGGGCGCGCGACGCTCCAGCGCTACGGCTGGAAGCCGGGCGACCTCGTCACGTTGAAGGGGACCGTCTTCCCGGTCGACCTGCGCTTCCGCATTGTCGGCGAGATCCCGAACGAGCGGGCGCCGCACTTCTGGTTCCAGCGCGAGTATCTCGAGCAGGCGGTGGCCGCCTCGGGCGGGCGGCTCGACTTCCTCGGCACGATCTGGGTGCGCGTCGACGACCCGGCGCGCGTCGACCCGCTCTTGCGCGAGATCGACGAGACCTTCCACAACAGCGAGGCCCGGACCGCTAGCGAGACCGAGAAGAGCTACTTCAAGAACTTCTTCGGAATGCTCGAGGGCCTGGTGATGCTGATCATGATCGTGACGGCGCTGGTGGCAGTCTGCATCGTCTTCATCGCGGCCAACACCGCGAGCATGACGGTGCGCGAGCGGATGCGCGAGATCGCGATCCTGAAGGCGATCGGCTTCTCGCGTAGGCTCGTGTTCGGAATGCTGGTGGGCGAGGCGGCGCTGCTGGCGACACTCGCCGGTGCCGTCGGCGCCTTCGCCTCTCTGGGCCTCTCGCGGCTCGTGCGCGCCGCCGCAGGGGGTTGGAACCCGGCGATGGGACCGCTGGCGTCCTTCATCGTCACCAACACGATCCTGGTCGAGGGCCTGTTCCTGGCCTTCTTCATCGGAATGCTCTCCGGTGTCGTGCCGTCGCTCGGCGCGGCGCGCCGCGGCGTCGTGCAGACGCTGCGCGAAGTATTCTGAGCGCGCTGTGGCGCTTCCGCTCCGGTACAGCCTCGGCAACCTGCTCGCGCGCCGCACGCGCACCGCACTGACGCTCGGCGTGGTCGCCGTGGTGGTTCTGGCCACGACGCTCTTGCTCGCGCTCGTGTCGAGCCTGCGCCGCACGCTGATCTCGACCGGCTCGCCGCACAACCTGATCGTGATGCGCAAGGGCGCCACCAACGACGGCTCGAGCGCGCTGCCGCTCGATGCCTACCAGGCGCTGCGCTACTTCGAGGGCATCGCAGCCGGCCCCGGCGGCGAGCCGCTGGTGTCGCCGGAGCTGGTGGTGCAGCCGTTCTTCCGCAGGCGCGACGGCGGGCGCGAGAACGTGCTGGTGCGCGGCGTCGAGCCGGTCGCGCTCGGCGTGCACGAGTCGGTCCGGATCGTCGAGGGCCGGATGTTCAACCCGTCGAGCGGCGAGGTGATCGTCGGGGACGGAGTCGCGGGGCGCTATCAGGGCGCCGCAGTCGGCGAGCAGATCCGGTTCGGGCGCGGCAGCTGGAAGGTCGTCGGACGCTTCGCGAGCGGCGGCGACTCGTTCGAGAGCGAGGTGTGGGTGGACGTGCGCGAGCTGGCGCGCGACGCGAAGCGCCCGCTGCCGTACTCGGGGCTGCGCGTGCGCGCCGCTCCGGGCGCCGACCTCGATGCGCTGGCCCGGCGGATC
>CAZPNB010000007.1:0-4177 GCA_964587305.1 uncultured Spirochaetales bacterium
GGCCGCGAGCGGATGGTCGTCTCCCGCGTCGGTGGTCGGGGTTTCGGGTGTCGTCTTCGGACTGCTCGGGGCGCTGTTCGAGCGGATCGCGAGCCAGCCCGGGGGCCGAGAGCGGCTGGCCCGGATGGCCCAGATCGAGGAGACCGCGCGGACGCCGGGCAGCCTGCGTGCCACATGGACCCTCGTGCTCGCGTGTGTCGTCTTCTACGCCGCGCAGTGGCTGGGCGGCGACGGCGTCTTCTTGGTCGGCTATTTCAGCGGCGCGCTGGCCGCCGACGGCGACTGGTGGCGCGGGGTGACCGCCAATCTGCTGCACGCGAACGCATTGCACCTGATCCTCAACGGGCTCGGCCTCGTCGCGATCGGATCGCTGGTCGAGCGCTCGATCGGCACGGCTCGCACCGTGTGCGTGATGGCGTTCTCCGGCCTCGGCGCGATGGCCGCGAGCGGATGGTCGAACCCCGATCCGGTCGTCGGGGTCTCGGGCGTCGTCTCCGGACTGCTCGGAGCGCTGTGCTGGCTGGAGTTCCGCTTCGCAGACGCGCTGCCCGCCTGGTGGCGGGTGCCGCGGCGCGCGCTGTTCTGGGTGCTCGCGGTGAGTGCTTTGATCTCGCTCTTGCCGTTCGTTGCGGCCGCCGCTCACGCCGGCGGATTCGCCGCTGGCGGCGCGGCCGCTGCCGCCGTCGCGTGGCGTGCGCTCGGAAACCGGCCGAGTGGGCCCCGGCTGCGAGCGGTCGCAGTGGCGAGCGTCGCGGTGGCGGTCTCCGCGGTCGGCGCGGCGGGCTACGAGCTCTTGCGCGAAGGGGAGTTCGCCGCGCGCTACGTGGCGCGCCTCGCGCGTGTACCCGGGGTCACCGCGGAGGAGCTCAACAACGCGGCGTGGATGATCGCGATCGACGAAGCGTCGTCGTCCGAGCTGCTGGGGGTGGCACTATCGCTCGCCCTGCGTGCCGTCGACGACACCGACCACCAGAAGGCGCACATCCTCGACACGCTGGCCGAGGTGCACTTCCAGCTCGGGCACCGCGACCAGGCGCTGGCGGCGATCGACGAGGCGATCCAGCGCAAGCCGGGCGACGACTACTACCGCGAGCAGAGGCGGCGCTTCCTCGGCGAGCGCGACCCGGAGGACCGTCCGTTTGCGCCGCCGGAGGAAGGCGAGGGCGCGGCACCGGAGGAGCCCGGGCTCACCGTGTAGGCACGAATTCGTCGCCGTCCTGCGCGATCGCGATCGGGCCGTCGAACTCGTCGTTGATCCGGCTCGTGATCTGCAGGTCGAAGACCGGCGGCTGGCGGAGCCGGATCAGCACCAGCGCGCCGACTCCGGCGCGCCGTGCGATCGCCCCCGCTTCGGCGAAGTCGGTGTACAGCGCCGCTTCGCGCCGCAGGCGATCAGCGTCCACCGCGAGGCCCTGCGCGCGCGCGTCGTCGGGCGTCGGCACGTGGGTCGCGTCGTGGAGCAGGAGCCCGGCACCGCGCGCGAACGCTTCGAGCGCCGACCCGTCCCAGCCGGTGCCGCCCACCACCACGCTGTGGCCGCCCGCCTCGATGCGCCACGCGAGTGCGGGCAACGGACCGCCGGAGAGCGCGCCGGCGCGCAGCACCAGCGCGCCCAGCGTCTCGTGCCAGCCGTCGGCGACTTCGCGAGCGTCGAACGAAGGCGGCGTCGGGTCGTCCCCCAACGCGCGCGACCGCGCGACCACGCCCTCCGCCACCTCCGCCGCGACCGCCTGCGCGAGCGCCGCGGTGCCCGGCGGGCCGACGAGCCGCACCGGCGTGCGCCGGCCCGCCAGCCAGGCCGCGGCGAGCAGGTCGTCGAGGCCCACCGTGTTCTCGGGCAAGAGACTCGTCAGCAGCACGACCGCGGGCTGGCCGACCGGAATCGACGCGGCGCGCAACGCCTCGGCCACGCCGCGTCCGGCGTCGACCAGCACGAGCTCCTCGCCGGCGCCCGCTGCGATCGAGGTGCCGCGGCGGTTGTGATCCTCGGCCGCGCCGGCGGTGCCCAGCGTCACGACGGTGAGCTGCTCGAAGCGGCGCGGAGCGAGCGGCAGGAACCCGGCGGTCACCCGGTCGTACTTCCACGCCGCGCACGTCAAGAGCCAGCTCGCCGCGCCCACCGCGATCGCGATGAACAATCCCAGCAGGCGCAGGTTCACGAGAAGACGACCGTCTTGTTTCCATACACCAGCACGCGGTCGTCGAGGTGCCAGCGCACCGCGCGCGACAACACGTTGCGCTCGACGTCGGCTCCCTTGCGCACCAGCTCGGCCACCGTGTCGCGGTGCGACGCGCGGATCACGTCCTGCTCGATGATCGGCCCCTCGTCGAGGTCTTTGGTGGCGTAGTGGGCGGTGGCCCCGATCAGCTTCACGCCGCGCTGGTGTGCCTGCTGGTAGGGATGCCCGCCGCTGAACGCGGGCAGGAACGAGTGGTGGATGTTGATGATGCGGTGGTGGAAGCGCTCGATGAACTCCGGCGAGAGGATCTGCATGTAGCGCGCCAGCACCACCAGATCGATCGCCTGCTCCTCGAGCAGCGCGAGCTGCCGCGTCTCCTGCGCGCTCTTGGTGTCCGGCGTGACCGGGAATACGCGGTAGGGCACGCCGAACTGCGCCGCAACCTCTGCTTGCTGCTCGTGGTTGCTGACGATCAGCGGGATCTCGCAGGCGAGCTCGCCGGAGCGGTGGCGCAGCAAAAGGTCGTAGAGGCAGTGGTCGGTGCGCGAGACGAACACCGCAACGCGCTTGGGGTGTGCGGCGTCGCACAGGCGCCAGGTCATGCGCATGCGTGCGGCCACCTCGCCGATCGCCGCTTCGAGGCTGGTGCGGTCGGTGCGCAGCGGGGCGGTGTCGAAGCGGATCCGCTGGAAGAAGATCCCCGCCACCGCGTCGGTGTGCTGGTCGGCGTCGAGGATGTTGGCGCCGTGCCCGTAGAGCACCTGGGCGAGCGCCGCGACGAGCCCGCGCTGATCGGGGCAGGACACCAGCAGCGTGGCGGTGGAGGACTCGCTCACGCGTTCGAAGGTATCGGAATCCAGACAAAAAGAGGCCCCGAGAGCAGGTGCCGGTGTGTGGACCGGACGACCTTCGGAGCGGCTACGGCATCCGCGCTCTCGGGGCGGTGGCGCTGGGAACCTGCGTCCCCTTTGCCGAGATCGAGAATTCGGCTCGTGGCGCTAGGACGCCGCCACCTCACTCGCCGTAGTACTGCTTTCGTTCACCGAATCACCTCCGTCTCGGCGTGGAGTACACCCAGCGGGGCCCAGTACCCCGCTTCCTGACCGGTTCCCAAGGTGGTCGCCGTTACCGCCCCTACCGGACGCCCCGTTGCGGCCAACTTCGGCCGACCGGGACTCGGGGGCGAGTGAAGCCCCCTGTTATCCAATCTATCGGACGCGCGGCTCCCTCACCACAGGTCGATGTGACGACGGGCACGGCCGGGGCCGGCGCGGCGGACGATGGTGAGTGAGCGCGGGACGCCCGAGAGCCTTCCGCGGCCGGACGGTCCGAGCCGCGGAACATCCGTCCGAACCGGCCCTCGGGCGCCCCGCGCTCCACACTCGGATTCACGGCAGCGCATAAGCGATCAGCGCGTCGCCGAGCGGCGAGCCGATGCCCGCGTGTCCACCCGGTGCGACGACGAGGAACTGCTTCCGGTCGCGCGCGAGCTTGTAGCTGATCGGGCCGGCGTGCAGGCCGGCGGGCAGGTCGAAGGTCGCGATCCGCTCACCGGTGCGGGCGTCGTGCACGCGCAGCACTGGCAGGCGCGTTCCGCCGTGGAACACCAGGCCGCTCGCGGTGACGAGCGCGGGCCCGTAGCCGGAGCCGCCCGGATCGCCGTCGGCCGTGCTGGTCGACGCGCTCCACGCGATCGCGCCGCGCGCCAGATCGACGGCTACGAGCAGGCCCCACGGCGGCTGATTGCAAGGAACGCCTTCGTGCGCGAAGAGCGTGCGCCCGTCCACGGGACTCACCCGGTAGCGATCGCCGGTGCCGCGGCCGGTCAGCAGCCAGTAGAGGGTGCGGAAGCTGAAGCCGCGGAGCGGCCGGACGCCGGCGCCACCGCCGGTCGCTCGCTCCGCGACCTCCTCCAGCCGCACGACGTGCACCAGGTTCTGCACCGGTACGATCAGCAGCTCGCGGACGGGATCGAAGCTCGCGCCGGACCAGTTCGC
>CAZPNB010000008.1:0-7224 GCA_964587305.1 uncultured Spirochaetales bacterium
CCGCTTCGCCGGCAGGCGCGAGGCGCGAGAGCTGGATGCCGAGGCTCCGGGCCGGGCGCGCCCCGGCCTGGGTGCGCTCGAGCAGCCGATGGGCGGCCTGCCACAGCTCCGCTGCGACCGAGGTCGGGCGCGGCAGCGTCGCGCTGCGTGTCGTCGTGGCCTGATCGGCGAAGCGCACCTTCACCGCGACGCGCCCCGCCGCAAGCCCCATGCGGCGGAGTTCCTCCTCGAGCTGCTGCGCGAGGCCCGCGAGCTGCTCGGCGAACACCGCGACGTCGAGCGGCTCGCCGGGCAGCGTCGACTCCCGGGAGAGGCTCTTGGGATGGCGCGCCGCGCGCACCGGCTCCGCGTCGGCTCCCGCCGCACAGGCGTGAATGCGAAGGCCGTGCGGCCCGAGCTCGGTCTGGAGCCGCTCGCGACCGAGGCGGACGACGTCGGCGATCGTGTGCGCACCCATCGCAGCAAGCGCCGCAGCCGTCTTCCGGCCGACGCCGTAGAGACGTGCCGCGGGTAGTGGACCCAGAAACGCCGACTCGCTCGACGGCGCCACACGGACGACACCCCGTTCGCCGGGAACCTCCTCCGCGGCGATCCGGGCGAGAAACTTCCCACCGCCGATCCCGACCCGAAGCGGCAGGCCGAGCGCCGCCTCGACTCCCTCCAGCAGCCGGCGGGCGAGCCCGTCGGACTCGTCCGCGCGCGGACTCACGTCGGCGTAGCAGGCCGCGAGACCGAACGGCTCGAGGTCCGGCTCGATCTCCCGCAGCACCGCGAATAGTCGCCGCGATACCTCGCGGTAGCGCGCCATGTCGGTGCGCACCGCGCGCGCGTGCGGACAATGGCGCAGCGCTTCGAGCACGGACATCTCGAGCGTGACTCCAGCGGCCTGCGCGTCGGCCGTCGCCGCCTGCACGCGTCCCCGCTTGCGAGGATCGCCGCCCACCAGCACCGGGCGCGCGGCGAGCGACGGATCGTCCGCGCGCGCAACCGCAGCGTAAAACTCGGGTACCTCGGCGAACAGCACGCACCGGGCCATCAGTCCGTCCGATCTCCGCTCGGCTACGCCTCGCTGCGCGCCGGAAGGCTTGCTGTTCACGGTACCGGCTCGAGCACCAGCTGGGCCACGCTGAGATCCTCCACCTCGAGCCGGCGTGTCGCGAGCAGCGCGAAGCGGCCGGCGAGCCAGCCCTCGAGTCCCACCTCGTAGTAGCGATGCCCCGGCTGCTCGGATTGGCCCGGCGCAAGCGCGGTCAGCGCGATGTCCAGCGTCCCGCCGTCGACGGCAAAGCGCGCGGTGGCAGCCACCTGGACCGCGAACGGGTCTGCGAGCGAATAGCCGGCGGCGAGCAGCGCGTGCGGCGCGCCGCCGTAGGGATAAGGTCCCTGCCCCAGGCCCGAGCCGTCGAGCGTATGAAAGCGCAGCACGTGGATCGGACCCCAGATCCAGCGGCGCGGATCGGGACCGAACCGGAACGAGAGCGCGAGCCACGCCTCGCGCAGGCTCCGGATCACCGCGTCGCGCACGGCGGTCGGCTCGGACCAGACGTCGCCGGCCCCTCCGGCCGCGGCATCCCGCAACACGCCGTACACCAGCGCTTCGAGATCGAGTGCCGGCAGCGCCAGGTAGCGCTCGAGCCGGTCCGCTCCGATCCGCGGCTCGAACAGCTCCTCGGCGAGGCCGTCGAGGAAAACGTGGTAGGTGGAGCTGCCGACGCTGTCGGGCGAAGCGCGACCGTCCCAGTCGCGGAGCAGTCGGGCCAGCTCGCTGGCCTCCTGCCCGGAGAGCGGCTCACCCGCGAGCGACAATGCCATGTCGACCAGCGCAACGCTGCGGTCGAGCCGATCGTCGGAGAGCAGGGACGCGAACTGCCTCAGGTCCCTGCCGCGATCCGCACCGTCGGACAGCAGCGCGCGTAGGCGCGCCGCACGCGGGCCGGTCCGCCAGAGCGAGTCGATCGGATCCTCGCCCGCAGCGCTTTCGAACGGCTGATCGGCCGCCACCAGGAAACCCTCTCCTCCATCCAGGCGCTCGGCGGGAAGCACGTCGAACGCGACGGGCTCTTCCCAGTCGTACCAGCGCGCGCGGCCCGGCAGCGGCAGCATCTGCGCGGCCAGCCGGCGGTGCGGAATCCACCCGGCCACCTGGAGGCCGGCCCCGCCCGCCTCCTCGACCCACAAGAGCGCAATCGGGGGCTCGCGGTGGCCGCGCAGCGCGTGGATCACCGCGTCGCCGTCGGCGGCGCGCGCGATCGCGAGCAGCGACCCAATACCGCTCGCTCCGTCGCTGCGCGCCCCGCTCCACGCGACCGCGATCGCCTCGTCCGCCGCCCCGCGGGTCGGCAGCAGCGGTCCGTGCTGGGTGCGGCGGATCGCGAGCGTCGCGTCGGCGCCGCCGCGCACCCGCACGACCTCGACGCGCTCGTCCACCGGTCGCCAGCCGCGGCCGTCGTGATACTCGCGGCCACCGTTGCGAAGCGTCTCGGTGTAGAGATCGGTGACCACCACCCCCGCGTTCACCGCGGCCCAGGCCAGCTTCGGATTGCGACCCCACCAGAAGAGCGGTACGCCCGGGAGTGTCGCTCCGGCGACATCCTCTTCCGGGCTGCGCAGGTGTGCGAGATAGAGCGCGGCGGGAGAGGTGGGCTGGAAGTGGCTGTCGGCGACGAGTACCGGGCGGCCACTCTCTGTATGGCGGCCACCGACGACGAAAGCGGTGCTCCCGACCCCGTGACCCGCCAGCCCAAACGCCCCGCGCAGCGCCTGCGCCCCCTCGGCGACCCACGGCGCCACCGCCGCGGTGGCGCGAGCCGCTGGCGGACCGCTCGGGCTCTGCGGTGGAAAGAAGCGCGCCGCGTCAGCGGCGCCGAGCACCTCCACCAGCTCGTTCAGCACCAGGCTCGCATCGATCGATGCCGAGAGACCCCACGCGAAGAGCTTCCACAGCGAGAGCGAGTCCTGCGCCCGCCAGGGCTCGATCGCGTCCGCGCGCAGCGCGGCGGGCGGAGCCGCCTCGTCGTGCTCGAGGCGGGCGATCCGCGCGTTGACGCCGGCCGCGTAGGCCTCGAGCGCACGCCGCGCCGAGCGCGGCAGCTGCTCCCACTGTCGCTCGGCGAGGCCGCGAAAGTCGATCAGCCGCGCCAGGCGGTCCCCCTCGAACGCGTCCGGGCCGATCTGCTCGGACGCCGTGCCGCGGGCCCGGCTGCGCAGGTGGATCAGCTGCGCCAGGCGATCCTGCGCGTGGCAGAATCCCAGCGCGAAGAACGCGTCGCTCCCGTTCGCAGCCTCGATGTGGGGCACGCCGTGGCGATCGCGGTCGATGCGCACCGGGTGCGCGATTCCAGCGACGGAGATGGTCCCGGTGCTCTGCGGATGCGCCGAGCGGAGGTCGTCACGGTGGCGCGACGCCGTCGACATCCACGCGCCGATCGCGGCAGCGACCAGCACGATCGCCGCCGCCACCACCCAGCGCTCGCGGATTCCGATCAGACGGCTCTCCCCTTCGCCTCCCCGCCCGGGAAGCGCCGAGAGCAAAGCCTTTCAAAGTCGAAAAAGCTAGAGTCCAGCGCTTCTTGCATCAGAACCGCGACGGAGGAGACCGGACATGGCGACTCGGGTGGGGATCAACGGCTTCGGACGAATCGGGCGCCTGGTGTTCCGCGCCGCACGAGGTCAGGACCTCGAAATCGTCGGGATCAACGACCTCACCGACGCGAAGACACTCGCCCATCTGTTGAAGTACGACTCGATCCACGGCCGCTACCCGGGCGAGGTCGCGGCCGCCGATGGCGCGATCGTGGTCGACGGCGTGCGCATCCCCGTCAGCGCCGAGCGCGACCCGGCCAAGCTCCCCTGGCGGAAGCTCGGAGCGGCGATCGTGATCGAGTCGACCGGCATCTTCGTCGACCGCGAAAGCGCCGGGAAGCACCTCGCGGCCGGCGCCCAGCGCGTGATCATCAGCGCACCCGCCAAGGACCCGGACGTGACGATCGTGCTCGGCGTGAATGGCGGCGACTACGACCCGAGCCGGCACAAGATCATCTCCAACGCCTCGTGCACCACCAACTGTCTGGCACCGATCGCGAAGGTGTTGCACGACGAGTTCGGGATCGAGAACGGGTGGATGACGACGATCCACGCCTACACCAACGACCAGGTGACGCTCGACTTCCCACACAGCGATCTGCGCCGCGCGCGCGCCGCTGCGCTCTCGATGATCCCGACCAGCACCGGCGCGGCGAAGGCGATCGGGCTGGTCCTGCCCGAGCTCAAGGGCAAGCTCGACGGCTACGCGATGCGGGTGCCGACGTCCGACGTCTCGGTGGTCGATCTGTCGGTGAAGCTCGCGAAGTCGACCGATGCCGATGCCATCAATGCCGCGATGAAGGCTGCCGCCGATGGGCCGCAAAAAGGCATCCTGCAGTATTCGGACGAGCCGCTCGTATCGGTCGATTTCCTCGGCAACCCGCATTCCTCGATCCTCGACGCGCTCTCCACGAAGGTGATGGACGGGAACTTCGCCAAGGTCCTCTCGTGGTACGACAACGAGTGGGGCTACTCGAACCGGGTGGTCGATCTGGCGCGCCTGATCGGCACCTCCTCGTAGAGACATCGATGGCTGTACCGGGG
Source organism: uncultured Spirochaetales bacterium (assembly GCA_964587305.1). Classification (GTDB taxonomy): domain Bacteria; phylum Myxococcota_A; class UBA9160; order UBA9160; family SMWR01; genus JAHEJV01. Next base: position 4,627 of record CAZPNB010000008.1, read on the forward strand.
CTCGACGCGCTGATCGCTCGAGGCGTGCGGGGAAAGCGCGTTTTCGTGCGCGCCGACCTGAACGTCCCGCTGGCCGGAGGCGCGATCACCGACGACACGCGTGTGCGCGCGTCGGTGCCCACCCTCCAGCGCCTGCTCCGCGCCGGCGCGCGGGTCGTGGTGGCGTCGCACCTCGGACGGCCAAACGGAAAGCGCGTGCTGGCGCTGTCGCTGCGCCCGGTGGCGCAGCGCCTGGCCGAGCTGCTCGGGACCGGCGTGTCGTTCTGCGAGCAGTCCATCGGCGTGGCGACCTCGCGAGCCGTCTCGGAGCTGGGCCCCGGCCAAGTGCTGCTGCTCGAGAATCTGCGCTTCCACGCCGGCGAGGAGGACGACGACCCGGACTTCGCGAAGGCGCTGGCGGAGCTCGCCGATTTCTACGTGAACGACGCGTTCGGCACCGCGCACCGCGCTCACGCCTCGACCGCCGGCATCACTCGATACGTCGACGGCGTCGCAGCGGGAGAGCTGCTGCTGCGTGAGCTCGAACACCTGCGCGTCGTGCGCGAACCCGAGCGGCCGCTGCTGGTCGTGCTCGGCGGCGCCAAGGTGTCCGACAAGCTGGCGGTGCTCGAGGCGCTCGCGCCCCACGCGGACGTGCTCGCGATCGGCGGCGCGATGTCGTACACGTTCATGGCCGCGCGCGGCGAGCGCGTCGGAACCTCGCGGATGGAGCCCGATCGCATCGAAGATGCGCGCCGCGTGCTGCGCGCCGCCGAACAGAGCGGCCGCCGCCTGCTGCTGCCGACCGACCACGTCGTCGCGGAGCGCATCGAGGCCGATGCCCGGACGCGCGTGGTGAGCGCGATCCCCGACGGCTGGATGGGGGTCGACATCGGACCCGAAACCGCGGCGCGCTACGCGGCGGAGATCGCGCGTGCACGTACCTTGTTCTGGAACGGCCCGATGGGCGTGTTCGAGATCCCGGCCTTCGCGGCGGGCACCGCGCACGTCGCCCGGGCCGCGGCGGCGAGCTCCGCTATCACCGTGGTCGGTGGCGGCGATTCGCTCGCAGCGATCAACCAGCTCGGCCTGGGCGATCGCATCACCCACCTCTCGACCGGCGGCGGCGCTTCGCTCGAGTACGTCCAAGGCCTCGTGCTGCCCGGCGTCGCCGCGCTGGAGCGCTGAATGCGGCGTGCAATCCTCGCGGCGAACTGGAAGATGCACAAGACCACCGGCGAGGCGGTGGCGTTCGCCGCGGCGTTCGTGCCGATGGTGGTGGATGCCGTGGACGTCGACATCTTGATCGCCCCGCCCTTCACCGCGCTCGACCGCCTCGGACGAGCGCTCACCGGCTCGAACGTGTCGCTCGCCGCGCAGAACGCCAACCCGGAGCAGAAGGGGGCGTTCACCGGTGAGATCGCTCCGGGCATGCTCGTAGACGTCGGCTGTCGCTATGCGATCGTCGGCCACAGCGAGCGGCGCTCCTTCTACGGGGAGAGCAATGCGTTGGTCGCCAACAAGGCCGCGGCGCTGTTCGCCGCCGGGATCGTGCCGATCGTCTGCGTCGGCGAATCGCTCGAGGAGCGCGAGGCCGGCCGCACCCACGAGGTGGTGGGGTCCCAGCTGGACGGGAGCCTGGCCCAGATACCGGTCGCCCGCGCGGCGGAGCTGGTTGTCGCCTACGAGCCGATCTGGGCGATCGGCACCGGCCGGACCGCCACCCCGGAGATGGCCCAGGAGGTGCACGCCTTCGTGCGCCGCCGGCTCCGCGAGCGCTTTGGCGCGGCCGGTGACGCGATCCGCATCCAGTACGGCGGGTCGGTGAAGCCCGACAACGTGGACGATCTGATGGCAGAGCCCGACATCGACGGCGCGCTGGTGGGCGGCGCGAGCCTCGATCCCGCGGCATTCTCCCGCATCGTCCGGTTCGAGGCGAAGTAGCGCGCCGGCCCCGCGGTCCGCAGCAAGTTGCGCGCAGCGAGCCGAACGCGAGCGAAGACCCTAAGGAAGGACAGTTCATGGACGTCGTCATCACCGTGCTCCACGTGATCGTGTGCGTGTTCCTGGTCGCCGTCGTGCTGCTGCAGCGCGGCAAGGGTGCCCAGATCGGCGCCGTGTTCGGCGGCGGCGGCGGCGCCACGATGTTCGGCGGCCGCGGCGCCGGAAACTTCCTGACCAAGCTCACCACCGGTGCAGCGATCATCTACATGGTGACGAGCCTCTCGCTCTCCTACCTGGGCATCACCAGCGGCGAGCGCCTGTTCGAGGACGGGGCGATCGAGGACGAGGCGGCTCCGGAGCAGTCGCCCTTCGAGCAGGTCGGCGAGATTCCCGCCGCGGAGCCGGCTCCGGCCGCCGACGCGCCGGAGCCGGAGCCCGCGCGCTAACGTCGCGTTCGCCGCGGCTCTCGATGGTTGCGCGCAGCACGTACTGTATGCTCGGCGCTTCGCGAGTCGCGGCAGTGGCGGAACTGGTAGGCGCACCAGCTTGAGGGGCTGGCAGGGGCAACCCTGTGGAGGTTCGAATCCTCTCTGCCGCACCACTCGCCCCCATTCCCGCCCCTGCGGCGGCGTTCCTTGGAGATCCCATGGCACAAAATCAACTCGAACAACTCGA
>CAZPNB010000009.1:0-4142 GCA_964587305.1 uncultured Spirochaetales bacterium
TAGGCCTTCCAGCTCTCGCTGCGGTACCAGTCCATGTACGCGGCGGCGTCGGACTGCGCGATCTCGAGCATCGAACCGTGGCCGGTCTCGCGGGCCCGGATCACCGCGGCGAGGATCCCGAGGGCGCCGAGCAGCGGGCCGGCGTGCATCCCCATCGACGCGTGCTCCGGGATGTAGCAGAAGCCCTCGTCGTCGACGGCGGTGTTGATGATGCCGGCCCAGGTGTCGAACGCGATGCCGTGCGCGGGCAGGTTCTGGTACGGGCCCGTCATCCCGTAACCCGAGATGTTGCAGAACACGATGCGCGGGTTGATCGCGCGCAGGTCGTCGTAGCCGACGCCGCGCCGCGCGAGCGAGCCGGGCCGCATCGCCTCGACGACGACGTCGGCGCCCATCGCCAGGTCGCGGTAGATCCCCGCGCCCTCTGGCTTGCGCAGATCGAGCGTGATGCTCTGCTTGCCGCGGCTCACGTGCAGGTGCAAGAGCGACACGCCGTTCACGATCGGCCACGTCATCTCGCGGATGTAGTCGCCCCCGGGCGACTCCACCTTGATCACCTCGGCGCCGAGATCGGCCAGATGCGTGGTGATCGCGCCGGGGCCGAGCAGCGAGCTCTCGATCACGCGCAGGCCGGCGAGCGGGGGATGGGAAGTCGACATCCGAAGGTGCCTCCTGAAAGGGGGGTCAGCGGGGCTCTGAGCGTGTCCAATCGACGCCGGCGCGGCAAGCGAACCCGCGCGCGGCACCCTACCTTCGAACCATGCCCCAGGAGTTTCACAGCGCCCAGGATCTGGCGGCAAGCGTCGGCAAGAGCCTCGGCGCCAGCGACTGGCTGACGATCGACCAGCCGCGCATCGATCGCTTCGCCGACGCCACCGACGACCATCAATGGATCCACGTCGATGTCGAGCGCGCGCTGGCGGGTCCGTTCGGGGCGACGATCGCCCACGGCTACCTGACGCTCTCGCTGGTGAATGCGTTCCTGCCGCAGCTCCTCGTCGTGCCAACCGCCGCGATCGGCGTCAACTACGGCTGTAACAAGGTGCGCTTTCCGGCGCCGGTGGCGGTCGGCTCGCGGATCCGCGCGCACGGCGAGCTCGGCTCGGTCGAGCCGGTGACCGGCGGCGTGCAGGTCGTCGTGCGCGTCACGATCGAGATCGAGGGCAGCGCGAAGCCCGCGTGCGTCGCCGAGACCGTAAGCCGCTTTCTGTTTTCCTGAACGCTCGAGCGCTTGAGGCGGCTCCGCCAGAGTCCTAGCCTACGAACAGGAGTCCTGATTGGGCCAGCAACCGAAACCGGACGCGTTGTACGAGCAGGACGGCCTCCGCCTGATCCCGACCCGGCTCGCGCGCGGGCCGTGGCACGCCGACAGCCAGCACGGGGGTCCGGTGCAGGGCCTGCTCGCGCGTGCGATCGAGCAGCATCCATCGCCGGCGCCGATGCAGATCGTGCGCTTCACCTGCGATCTGTGGCGCGCTGCCCCGTTCGAGCCGGTGACGCTGCGCGTGCGCACGCTGCGCGAGGGGAAGTCCGCGGAGTGGCTCGAGGCCGACCTGTGCACCGGCGATCAGGTAGCCGCGCGCGCGTCCGCGCTGCGGCTGCGCGTCGGGGACGTCGCCGCGCCGCCCGATCGCGCGCCGTGCGCGACCGGGGCGCTCGAGGACGCCTCCCCCGCCGTGCGCTGGCTCGGGTCACCCGGCGACGGCGAGGCGCCTTCCGACTTCATCAACGCGATCGAGCTGCGCCCGGTGGACGGCTTCGTCCGGCCCGCCGCCTGGCTGCGCCTGCGGGTTCCGCTCGTCGCCGGCGAGCCGACCAGCCCGTTCGTGGCCGCCGCGACGCTGTCCGACATGGTGTACGGCCTGCCGATCGTGCGCGACGTGCACCGCGGCAATCCGCGCTTCACGCGGCAGCTCTTCGTCGCGATCAACGTCGACACCTCGCTCCAGCTCCACCGCGCGCCGATCGGCGAATGGATCGGGCTCGACGCCGAGGTGAGCTATGGCCCCGACGGCGCCGGCCTCGGGCGCGCGAGCCTCGCAGACGTGGACGGCGCATTCGGCTATGCCCAGCAGTCCCTGCTGCTGCGCGAGGCAGCCGCGCGGCCCAGCGAATGGGAGGTGCGCGCCAGCCAGCAGCGCGCGCGTCCTCGCCGCGCCCGCGCCGCGAGTTGAATCACTCCCCGGTGAAGACCGGCTCGCGCTTCTCCATGAACGCGCGCGGCCCCTCGCGTGCATCCTTCGATGCCATCACCGCGGCCGAGCACTCGTTCTCGATCTCGTAGGCGCGCGTGAGCGGCACACCGCTCGTGCGCAGCACGGCCTCCTTGATCTTGCGCAGGGACAGCGGGCCATTGCGCGCGAGGCGCGCCGCGATCTCCTCCGCGCGCGGCATCACCGCTTCCGGCTCGACCACCTCGTTCACCAGACCGATGCGGTGCGCCTCGGCCGCCGGCATCCGGTCGCCGAGCAGCAGGATCTCCATCGCCTTGCAGTGCGGGACCTGGCGGGCGAGCCGCACCATCGAGCCTCCCCCCGGCACCAGCCCGCGCTGCGCCTCGGACAGCCCGAAGCTCGCGGTGCGCGACGCGATCCGGATGTCGGTCGCCTGGAGGATCTCGCAGCCGCCGGCCAGCGCGTAGCCGTTCACCGCCGCGATGATCGGCTTGTACAGCTCGAAGGGCTTCAGCAGCGCGATCGGCACCTGGTCGAGGCCCGCCATCAGGCGCCGATCCCACTCGTCTTCGGGCTGACGCGCGCCGGTGAATAGCGGCATCAAGCGCTGGAGATCGCCGCCGACGCAGAACGATTCGCTGCCCGCGCCGGTCAGAATCGCCACGCGCAGATCCGGGTCGTCGCGATATTCGAGCCAGGCGCCGGCGAGCTGGACCATCATCTGCGGACTGATCGCGTTCTTGCGCTCGGGACGGTTGAACGTCAGGTACGCGATCCCCGCGCGCTTCTCGAACAAGAGATCGGGCATCGGGACTCCAGCGCGGCTCAGGTGTTTTGCACGATCAGACCGCCGTCGACCGGCACGATCGCGCCGTTCACGTAGGATGCGGCCGGCAGCACCAGCGACAGCGTCATCTGCGCCACCTCCTCGGGATCGCCGTAGCGCCGCACGGGGACCCGGCGGCGCGCGAACTTCTGTTTCGCCTCGTCTGCGATCGCGGCGGTCATGCCGGTGTGGATCGGACCCGGGCAGATGCAGTTCACCGTGACGCCCGAAGCCCCCAGCTCCACGGCGAGCGCGCGCGAGAGGCCGACGACGCCGTGCTTGCTCGCGGTGTAGGGGCTGGTGAACGCGCTCGCACCGAGCCCCTCGGTCGACGCGATGTTGACGATCCGGCCGTCTCGATTCCGCTCGAGCTGGTCGAGGCAGGCGCGGATCAGGTCCACCTGGGCGCGCAGGTTGATCGCGAGCGTGCGCTCCCACTGCGCCGCGTAGTCGGCGGCGTCGATCGGCGCGAGCGCCGCAATGCCCGCGTTGTTGACCAGGATGTCGATCGGACCCAGGCTCTCGCGGACGTCGTGGGCCAGAGTCACGAGCGCTGCGGGGTCGCTGACGTCGACCGGAAAGCCCGCCGCGCGGCCGCCGGCGCGGGTGATCTCGTCGACCACCTGCTTCACGCCCGGCTCGTCGCGATCGACCACCGCGACCCGCGCGCCCTCGTCTGCGAACAGATGTGCGGTCGCCCGCCCCATCCCGCTCGCCGCGCCGGTCACCAGCGCGGTGCGGCCCGCGATCGAGCGGGAGAGCTTCGAGAGCCGGGGCATCGGAACTCCGTCGAGGCGGCCAGTCTATCAGCGATGCCTTACCCGAGCAGTTCCGCCAGCGCGGCGATTCGGGGGCAGTCGAGGTCGGCATAGCCGCCGGTCTCGTCGATCACGATCGGCGCCATTCCGGCCGCCCGCGCGCCGAGCGCGTCGATCGCGTAGATGTCGCCGACGTAGGCCGCCCGCTCTGCGGTGATGCCCAGCCGCGCGAGCGCGCGGCGGAAGATCTCCGGGTCGGGCTTCTCGACGCCTTCGAGGTGGGAGTCGAGGATCGTGTCGAGGTGCGCCGTCAGGCCCGCCGCGGAGAGCAGCTGCGCAACGCGGCCGTCGGCGTTGGAGACCACCCCGGTCCGGAAGCCGCGC
>CAZPNB010000010.1:0-5274 GCA_964587305.1 uncultured Spirochaetales bacterium
CGAGTCCCGGCTTTAAATACCCCACGCCGCGGACAAACCGCCGGGTGGCCGCGCACCGCGAAATGGAAATAGGTAGTACCCAGTTCATTGGTTAATGAATTGGGTAAGGTCGATACGCTGATCAGATAATCACATCACGAAAGGCCGAAGTGATAAGAACTCGTTACGACCGTATTCAACGATTTGAACGGGGCGCAGCGATTAAACGGCTGGAACGACTGGAACAGCCGGAGGGCCGCTGGCGGCTGCTGCGGATTTTCAAGGAGTCCGCGGAACAAACCGTCAGAGACACGGAGTCCTTCGGCGATAACGGTTGCACGTCAGACCAGCAATAAGTCTTGATTCATACTTACGGCGCGTCGCTGCTATCCTCGTCGAAAGAAATATCGATCGACACTGCCTTGGCGTTGGCAGAAAAAACGATCTCGCCGAGCCGGTGGGCGAGAAAATATACCGCTGCGACATTTTCATAATGGTCCGGCTTGTCGCGCGCCGTGCCCTCGGCGAGCGGCGGCAATATTTTCATCGGACTGCCGTCAAAAAACCCCACCACGTTGCGCTTCGCGCGCCACTCCACCGATGGCGGCACTTCCTTTCCGGTTTTCAGATCGGTGACTGCCAGGTGCTCGGCGGTATGGTAGAGCGCGATAAGTTTCGGTTCGCGCAATAATTTTGGCAGTGCGTCGCCAATCGACAACTTACTATATTTTTCGACCCATAAATCGCGGGGAATAGAAAGATGGGCGTGATCGGCGTCCAAGGGAAAGAGATGGCGCGCTGCACCGTCCTCCAACATTTGTTTTAGGTGGCGCGTGGTTTCGCTGATGAATCGGCAGGGCGCGACAAATTGTTTACCCTGGAAGGATGCGACGAATTCACTCTCGCCATAGTAGCACCTGTTCGGTTTGAGCGGATTGCGGAGCCGGCTGCCGAACTTTTCCTGGTAGCGATAGGCGGCGTCAATTTCGGTCGAAGTAAAATACCAGTCGCTATCCACGCCAACCGCCGGTCCGGCACTATTCAAGAAAAGCACGATCACGAGGATTCTAATTGCCCATCGAATGTTCATGCCGGCTCCCTTCCATTATCGAAGCCTCAATCAGCGGATGAATCCGAGAAATCTCCAGTAGGGCACGCTCACGGCGACCGCGAGCAAGGTTGCAAGATATTTGGCGGCAAGAATCTTGCGCGCTTGGCTATGCGAGAATGCCGAGCCACCACCGCCGCCATAGGCGATCTGGTACGGTCCGTCCTGATAGCCGAGCAGGAAACATTCGCCGATCATGATCGCAGTTAAAACCAAAATCCCCGGATGAATGCCGACGCTTTCACTCAATGGCAGCAGAGTGACGGTGAATAATGCCGCGGTGGGGGTCTTGCGGAGAAAAAAACGCACGCCTGAAACCAGCAGGAACACGACGAGCAGAAAGCCAACTGGTTGGCCGGCGAATCCGCCGAGCAGATCGCCGCTGACCGTCATAAAAAAAGCATCCACTTTGAGATCTGAGGCCACCACGGCGAGACTGTTCAGGACGCCGAAAAACAGGATCAGACCCCAGTCAAGATCGTTGCGAAAACCTTTTTCATCGAGTACGCCGGTCAACAAAAAGATCAACAGCGCGGCGAGCGCCACCCAGGCCTCGTTGACGCCGTGGAAAGCAGTCGTCAGCCAACCGACAACGGTCAGTATCAAAATCGTCAAGGTGATCCACTCCTTGCGGCTGATCGAGCCTGGTTTCATGATCTCGGCCAGGTCAGCGTTGGCCGCGAGACTTGCCTTGTCGTGTGGCGCCAACGGGAGCAGAAATTGAACGGCGAAAAACATGATTAGGGAAATCGTTAGCGCCGCCGGTAACGCGGCGACGAACCAGGACAGCCAGCCAAATTCCGCTTTGGCCGGCGGCGGGAGAAAATTCCAACCGATGAGACAGTGTTCCCCGGCGGTAAGAAACATAAATGACATTTGGCTGAAACCGACGAACGCCGAAAGCGAGATCGCGGCGGAGCCGTTGGAGCGTGGTGCGAAACCGGCGGCTTGAACTATTGCTTGACTCACCGGCACGGCGACCGCAGCCCGAGCTTTGCCGGTTGGCAAGAGCGGTCCAGAAAACACTCCGGCGCTGAGCAGGAACAATGAATAAGCTTTCTGACAATGGATCGGTATCCACCGCAGTAATTTGAGAGCCAACCGTTGAAGCAGTGAAGTCTTGCCGATGGCGGCGGCGATACCCAGCGCCCCGATGGTAAAGAACCAGGAGTTTTCCGAAAAGCCGGCGAGCGCTACTTTGGCCGGGACGATACCGAAGACGACCCAACTGAGGAGCAACATCAGCCCGACGATATATTCGTCGAAAACTTCGAGCACCCAGAGCGTCACCGCGACTATCATAGTGGCGAGAAAATGCATTCCGTTGGCCCCCAGCGGGGCAAACGGCGGCAATGTCCACACGGTCGCACCAAATGCCAGGGCGAGTAGAACGATCATCACATCTTTGGTATTCGCGGGTAGCGTTGGAGCCGTGGCGATCGCTTCCATCGCGACCGACAAGACTTTGTTTTCTGCTTCCATGATGCGCGCTCCCTTTAGGAGTCCTTTAACGCTACTCGTTCCTGTTCGCGTTGCATTAAAAAGTAGCTTTCATTCGTAAAACGATACTCAGGATGATCGGCGCCTAGGGTGGTGCGCAGTATTGCTAAAGCGTAATCGTAGTAGGTCGCAGCGTCAGCAAATTTTCCCTGGCGCCGGTACAGTTCCGCTAAGTCCCTTAAAATGACGGCGACGATCGGATCTTCATGACCCACCCGACGAGTTAAAAACGCCAGCAGTCGTTGGTAGACAACTTCCGACGGCGGATAGAATTCTTGAGGGCTGGCAGATTTCACTTGAGCGTTTGACGCGGAAAGGTTGTCAGAAAGTCCGGGGCCGTGACTATTATCTATGATGGTCAAAGCACGACGATAATAGGCTTGGGCGTCGACGTATTTGCCCTGGTCAACACACAGCAAGCCAAGCTTGGTTAAACCGATTGCGGCCTCGGAGTCATCAGCGTTGAGTGAATTCTCGCTCGATTCCAGCAGTTCTTTGACGATCCTTTCCGCAGTAGGATAATCGCCAAGATTGCGGTAGACATCGGAATGTCTAAGAAGCATCACGCGGGTTTCTGTTGGACTCGTGGCAGCCGCGCGCATGGGTCTAAGGAGTTTGGTCACTGCATGTTGGCGAGTCGTTTCCTGGGCGGCGAACGGATACGATTTTGTCCCGGCAGAGAAGAATCCGGCGCACAAACAAGAGACGATTAATATCCCGGAAACGCGATAGATGCTTGGTTGCCCCATGACGGTTTCCTTTGAGAAGTACAAAATTACCTCCGGGCGACGCTGTTGGGATCGAACAACAAGACCGGCGCGGGCGTGGGCGGGCCAGCAACTCGTAGCGCCGCGGCGACAGTGTGGCACCAGCGCAGCAGGCGGCTTCGCGCCGGACGCATGATCACCCACTTGACCGGCTCGGTTTCCATGCACTGGCGCATGAGCCGGCGCAACGATCCGGTGTAGAACTTGACCTTGATCTCTACGCCGCGCTGGCGCAGTTTGTCGGCGGCCAGCTGAATTCTCCGTTCAACGTTGGATTGTTGATGAGCGCTGGCGCCGTCGTCGAACGTCGCGGGTAGCCCCGAGTTGATCGTCAGCAGTTGCGCGGCGAGTTCTTTGAATCGATTGCTGCCGAAGTGAACCAGGAAAACGACGGTCATCCCCGGTTGGGCGACGTCGCGCACGTAGGGAAGAATATCTTCGATACGATCGCCGCCTCTGAGCGGCACGAGGAGTTGGCGATTCATACATTTGCCTTTCTGATATCGGCATCTAGAGCATGGGCCGTGCCAAGCCGACGTTTTCTTTCCGGCCGGCTCGACGCGAGTGAGATGTAAGAAGAATCTGATTGCGAGCTGATTGCGAGTAGCTGAAATCGCGGTGGCGAAGTGTCTAAAAGAAAACAGCCCTGTGTGGGAAACCACCCACGTTGCCGACCCAATTAACTTAACGAAAAACTGTTAAACGAGGGGTCGGTTCAACTAAGTTGTATCCCCGAGGAGTCTCTCAGGGACCCCATTGCCGCCATTCAGCGACACGTTATAATGGAAAGTGAAAGGTAGGTGCAAGATCGTGAAGAAAACCCTAACCGCATATCCACATATCGTCAAAGTCGAGGGTGTCTGCGGCGGCGAAGCAATCATTGAAGACACACGCATCGCGGTCTGGCACGTGGTGGGGTATTACTACAAAGTCGGAATGTCGGTTGAAGAGATTCTAGCCGATTGGGATTATCTCACGCCGTCTATGGTTTTTAGCGCACTGGCTTATTACCACGATAACAAAGTAGAAATCGATCGAGTGCGCGAGAACAATAGTTACGAAGCATGGCTCAACCGGAGCACTCGTGCCGCCAGTTAATCCTCCTAAGCTTCACCTCAACGAGCATTTGTCGCCGCGGCTAGCGGTGCAACTGCGGCGGTACGGTCATGACGTAACTTCCTCGCAAGAATCGTTATTGTTATCTCACGACGACAGCACCCAACTTGCGCATGCTGCGTCGGAACAAAGAGCGATCCTGACGTTTAACTTCATTGACTTTGTAGTTTTGCACGATAGGTATCTCGCCGAGGGCAGAGACCATTGGGGTGTTATTCTTTCTACCGAAGAATCAATCGGCGTTTTGATGCACCGAATATTGCGCTTGCTCAACTCTGTTTCAGCCGTTGAGTTGAAAAACCAAATCCGCTGGCTGAATGAATTTCGGTAATCGCAGAGCGACGGTAAAACGTGGTTGCGTTCAATAGCGTGCGGCGCATCCGTTGCCCACAGCGTTTTCGGCGCGACTACGCTGACCTTCCGCACATTTCAGTTGATGCCGAAGGACTTGAGCAGCTTTTGGAAGTAGGCGCGTTCGAGGCCGAGGTGTTTTGCCGCGGCGGTGCGGTTGCCGTTGGATTGCTGGAGCGCCTTGACGATCACTTCGCGGCGATATTCGTCGACGGTTTCTTGATAACTGTGGGGTGCCTTTGCCGGACTCTGCCGCGAGGCGGCTAAAATTTCTAACGGCAGGTCGTCGGCCTGGATCGTTGGTGGCTGGCCGAGCACGATGGCGCGCTCGATGACGTTGCCGAGCTCGCGCACGTTGCCCGGCCAGTCGTAGGCGAGCAGTTTCTCCATCGCGTGCTCGGACAAGTCGGTGAAGTGTCTCTTCGATTCACCGGCGAAGCGCATGAGAAAATG
>CAZPNB010000011.1:0-6519 GCA_964587305.1 uncultured Spirochaetales bacterium
AGAGCGAGTACTCGCTGTGGAGCCGCGATCCCGAGCTGCCGGGCGGCATCCTCGCCGCTTGCCGCGAGCTCGGCGTCGGCTTCGTGCCCTACAGCCCGCTCGGGCGCGGTTTCCTGACCGGCAAGGTCAAGCGCCTCGAGGATCTCGGCGAGGACGACTTCCGCCACACGACGCCGCGCTTTGCGCGCGAGAACTTCGCGCGTAACCTGCGCCTGGTGGCCGAGGTGGAGGCGATCGCCGCCGGCTTGCGCTGCTCGCCGGGTCAGCTCGCGCTCGCGTGGCTGCTCGCGCAGGGCGATTTCATCGCGCCGATTCCCGGCACGAAGCGGCGCAAGTATCTCGAGGACAACGCGGGTGCCGTCGCAGTGCGCCTCACCGCCGCTGACCTCGCGAAGATCGACGCGGCGCTGCCGCCGGGCGCCGCCGCCGGCGAGCGCTATAGCGCGCTGGGCATGAGCCTGACGAACGCCTGAGCATGTCCACGAGTACCGAGTCCACCTCGCAGGAGCGCAAGCGGAGCTTCCAGCGCCGCGCGATGAAGGCGCTGCGCGGCGTGCTGATGACGGTGGGGACCTACACGGTTCCCTATCTCTATGTCGCGTACATGTGGTTCGTGTATCGCACCAGCCGCGTCGAAACGCTCGGCCCGCATCCCGACGCGCTGCGCGAGATGCTGGGCCGCGGCATCATCGCCGTCTGGCACGACGAGGTCTTCTTCGTCGCGTACTCGTTCCGCGACTACCACGCCCACACGCTGGCCAGCGAGGGAGACGCGGGGGCGATCATCACCCGCATGCTCGAGCTGTGTAATTTCACCGTGTTTCGCGGGGGCTCGACGACGAAGAAGCGCCGCCGCGGCTCGGCCGAGGTCGTTCGCGCGATGATCGAGCACATGCGCGCGGAGCCCGGGGTCGTCTACGGCATCACCACCGACGGCTCGAAGGGGCCGATCTATCGCATGAAGGACGGCGCGGTCCGGATCGCGGTGGGCAGCGGCGCGCCGCTCGGCGTCGTGAAGACCTGGTGCAAGCGCTACTTCCAGCTTCCCACCTGGGATCGCACCCTCGTCCCGCTTCCGTGGAACCACATCGTCCACGTCTTCTCCGGGCCGTTCGTGCCGTCGGAGGACGCACGCACACCGGAGGGATTCGAGGCGCTGCGCGACGACGTCGAACGCCAGCTGTGCCGCGTCACCGCCTACGCGCGGCGCCTCACCGAGGGGATGCCGCTGCCCCAGGAGTGGATCGACCTCTTTCCCGAGCACGTCCGCGAGGAGATGACCCGCGCCGAGGAGCCGGTGCTGTTCCTTCCGCTGCGGGAATGAATTCGCGGTACCCTGGCGCCCGATGACCGAAGCTCACGAGCTGGCCGCCGCGATTCACCGCGATGGCTACGTCGTCGTGCCGGAGCTGATCTCCCGGCGCGAGGTCGACGAGATCAAGTCGTCGCTCGCGCCGTGGTTGCAGGGCCGGCTGTTCGGGCGCAACGACTTCGAGGGCTTCCGCTCCGAGCGCGTCTACGCGCTGCTCGCGAAGGCGCCGCCGGTCGCGCGCATCGTCGAGCATTCCGATGTGCTCGCGGTGCTCGACCTGCTGTTCACGCCGCACTACCGGCTCTCGGCTTGCTTGGCGATCCAGGTGCACCCCGGCGAGACGCCGCAGGGCTGGCACTCGGACGACGCCTACGTGCTGATTCCGCGCCCGCGGCCGATGATGGGCGTCAGCGCGATCTGGGCGTTCGACGACTTCACAGAGCACAACGGCGCGACCGAGGTGATCCCGGGCTCTCACCTGTGGGGCGCCGGGGAGCAGCCCACGACCGACGACGCGCGCGCGGTGTCGATCTGCATGCCGGCCGGCTCCGCGCTGCTGTTCGCCGGCACGCTCGTGCACCGCGGCGGCGCGCACCGCGGCACGGCCACCCGCCTCGGCATCACGCCGCAGTACTGCCAGCCCTGGGTGCGCCAGATCGAGAACATGACGCTCGCCGTTCCGCCGGAGCTCGCGCGCGGTTACTCGGAGCGCGTCCAGGAGCTGCTCGGCTACGACATCTTCGAGCCGACCTTCATCGGCTACGTCGACGGCCTGCACCCCAAGCGCCTCTTGGGCCCGGAGTACGCGGCGCGGATGAAGCGGGGCTGAGCGGAGACGAGCGTCGGGCTGGATTGCGCCTGCTACACGTCCGAGGCAGCGCCAAGCTCGATGCGGCGCCAAAGATCCTCGCGTATCGCGAGACTGCATCGCTCGGAAAGATGACCGCGCCGCGGGCGAGCTGGCTCGCGACCCGTACCCTTCGCATCGCGTCAGGGTAAGCTGCCGATTCCGAGGTTCGCGAGCGAGAGGAGCCACATGCAGGGTTGGGTGGTCAGCGGGAAGGGGATTCCGAACGAGTTCTACCTGCAGAACTGGACGCTCGTCGGCACCTGCATGGGCGCCGGCTACGGCGCGCAGGGACTCGCGCTCGAAGAGGCGGCCCACGCGCACGTGATGGGCCTGTTCGAGGCGGGCGGCTACCACGCGACGACGACGCGCGTGATCGGGATGTCCGAGGTTCCCGCGGCGCTCGGCGACCTGCACGCGCGGCGCACGTGGGGACGCGTGGTGGTGGAGCTCTGATGGCTCGGATCCTCCGGATCGCGGCCGCCGGGCTCGGGCTCGTCGCACTCGCGCTCGGCGCGGTCTATGGCTACTGGATCTACACGCCGTCGATCGAGCCGGTGCCCGCGCTCGATGGCGAGCTGCTCGAGGGCTCTCTGCCGGTGGGTGGGATCCAGCGTCACTTCCGCTGGTATCGGCCCGCCACGCCGGCGCCGGTGCCGCCGCTCGTGTTCGTGCTGCACGGGTCAGTGGGCGATGGGCGCCTCGCGCGCCGCTCCACCTACTATGAGTTCGATCGGCTGGCCGACCGACACGGCTTCCTCGCGATCTACCCGGACGGCTTCGAGCAGCACTGGAACGACTGCCGCGCGGCCGCGCGCTACTTGGCCAACACGCAGGACATCGACGACGTCGCGTTCTTCAGCGCGATGATCGACCACTTCGTCGCCGAGCATCATGCAAATCCCGAGCGCGTATACGCGACCGGCATCTCGAACGGCGGCCAGATGAGCTACCGCCTCGCGCTCGAGCTGCCCGAGCGCATGGCGGCCGTGGCCGCAGTGGCGGCCTCGCTGCCCGACGACGCGAACCTCGACTGTGTGAAGTCGGGGCGACCCGTCGCGGTGCTGGTGATGAACGGCACGAGAGACCCGATGAACCCCTACGAGGGCGGCTCCGTCGCGCTCTACGGCATCTGGGGCGATCGCGGTACCGTCCTCTCGACCGACGCCACCGTCGCCTACTTCGCGGGGCTCGCCGGGCACCGCGGCCCGCCGCACGTCGTCGCGTATCCCGACGTTGCGACCCACGACGACTCGCGCGCCGAGCTGCGCACCTTTCGCGACGGACCGGGGCCCGAGGTCGCGCTGATCGCGCTGGCAGGTGGCGGCCACACCTTCCCGCATCCGTTCCACCGCTTCCCGCGCTTCATCGGAGCGACCAATGCCGACCTCGACGGCGCCGCCGAGATCTGGCGTTTCTTCGCCGACAAACGCCTCCTCAGCTCGTTCGGGGACGCGCGATGATCCGGAAGGACAGGTTCAGGCGCGGGCCGACGGGCGCAGCGGTCTTCGGCAGCGCGTGACGCCAGGACTGCTGGGTCCGGCCGCGCATCACCAGCAGGCTGCCGTCCGGGAGCGCCAGCTCGCGGCGCTCGTCGCTCTCGCGCTGACGCATCGCGAAGCGCCGCACTGCCCCCAGGCTGAGTGAAGCGATCGCGACGTCGTCGCGGTCGGGCCCCAGCTCGCGTTCGTCGTCGGAGTGCCAGCCGACCGAGTCGCGACCGTCGCGGTAGTAGTTGGCGAGCACCGCATTGAACGGGAGCCCCACATTCGCGACGAGCCGCTGGCGGATCCGCAGGAGCCCCGGCGTCCACGGCGAGGGCTCGTAGGTCTGCCCCGAGTAGCGGTAGCGGCAGCCCGGGTCGCCGTGCCAGGAGATCAGACGCGGCACCGCGACGCGCCGGCCGAAGAGCGTGAAGGAATCGGTGCGCAAAGGCAGCTCGGCCGCGAGATCCTCGGCACGCGGGCGTTCGCCGGCGGCGAGGAAGTGCGGCCACCATTCGAGCCACGCGCCCGCACCGAGCTCGATGCGCTCGGGCGCACCGCAGCTCGGAGCTCGCAGACCCGCGTCGGCTCGCGCACGCACCCGGCGAACGATACTACGCAGCGCGCCACGGTGACGCGCTACCCGCGAGCCGATATCCTCGGCCGCCGCGAGCCCTACGCTGGAGACCCCCTCGATGGCCGACCTTCCGTTCGAGATCTTCGACGCCGACAACCACTACTACGAGGCCGAGGACGCGTTCACGCGCCACCTCGACCCGAAGATGCGGCGGCGCTGCATGGACTGGGCGGTGGTCAGGGGGCGCAAGGAGCTGCTCGTCGCCGGCGCGATCAACCGCTTCATTCCAAACCCCACCTTCGACCCGGTCGCGCGCCCCGGCTGCCTCGACCAGTACTACCGCGGGAAGAATCCGCACGGCCACTCGATCCGCGAGGCGTTCGGCGAGCTCGAGCCGATCCGCCGCGAGTACCGCGATCGCGACGCGCGCCTGGAAGTGATGACTAAACAGCGCGTCGAGAAGGCGCTCTACTTCCCGACGCTCGGTGTCGGCATGGAAGAGGCGCTCAAGCGCGACACCGAGGCCGTCCACTGCGCATTCGAAGCGTTCAACCGCTGGCTGCTGGAGGACTGGGGCTTCGCGTACCGCGAGCGCATCTACGCGGCGCCCTACATCTCGATCATGGACCGCGACCGCGGCATCCGCGAGCTCGAGTGGGCGCTCGAGAACGACGCCCGCTTCATCGTGATGCGGCCCTCGTTCGTCTACAGCGCGGGCGGCAGCCGCTCGCCGGCCGACCCGTGGTTCGACCCGTTCTGGCAGCTCGTCAACAGCTCGGGCATCACCGTCGTCTATCACGGCGGCGACTCCGGCTACGGCGACTACATGGTGGACTGGGGCGAAGGCGGCTCCACCCAGAGCTTCAAGGGCTCGCCGTTCCGCAGCATCGCGCTGCCGGCGAAGCCGCCCTTCGATCTGTTCGCGGCGCTGATCTCGCACCAGCTCTTCTCTCGCTTCCCGAACCTGCGGATCGCGAGCATCGAGATGGGCTCGTTCTGGGTGCCGTGGCTGTTCCAGTCGATGGAGCGCGTCTACGGCCAGGAGCCGAGCTATTTCGCCGAAGACCCGCTCGAGACGTTCCGCCGCCACATCTGGATCGCGCCGTTCCACGAGGACGATATCGCGCTGCTGCGCGACCTGGTGGGCGCCGAGAACATGGTGGCCGGCTCGGACTGGCCGCACGCCGAAGGGCTGACGAACCCGACCGACTACGTCTACGACCTGAAGGGCCTGTCCACCGCTGAGCAGAGGCTGGTGATGCGCGAGAACGCGCTCGGCTTGTCGCAGCGGCGGCCGGTGTAGGGCCAGGGATGCGCGACCCCCGCTTTGCGATCCTCGGCGCCGGCATGGCCGGCGTGCTCAGCGCGATCAAGCTCCTGGAAGCCGGCTTTCGCGATTTCACGGTCTACGAGAAAGCCGACCGGCTCGGCGGCACTTGGCGCGAGAACACCTATCCCGGGATCGGCTGCGACGTCCCGTCGCACCTCTACAGCTACTCGTTCGCGCTGAACCCGGCTTGGAGCCACCGCTACTCGCCCGGCGACGAGATCCAGGCCTACTTCGAGCGCGTGGCCGACGAGCACGGCCTCGAGCGCTACTTCCGCTTCGGCGACGAGGTGGTGCGCTGCGCGTTCGAGGACGGGCGCTGGCGGATCGAGACGGCGAGCGGCCACCGCGACACCGCCGACATCGTGATCGCGGCGACCGGCGTCCTCCACCACCCGAACCTCCCCGCGTTCGACGGGCTCGCGAGCTTCGCCGGCGCCGCGTTCCACAGCGCGCGCTGGGACCACTCGGTTCCACTCGACGGCAAGCGCGTGGGCGTGATCGGCACGGGCTCGACCGCGATCCAGATCACCGGCGCGCTCGTGCCGCGCGCTGCCAAGTTCTCTTTGTTCCAGCGCACCGCGCAGTGGGTCGCGCCGCAAGAGAACTCCGCATACAGCGAAGCGGAGAAGGCGGCGCTGCGCGGGGATCGCGGCGCACTGCAGACCCTCCACGTGGAGATGACGAGAACCTTCCACGAGACGTTCTCGAACGGCGTGGTCGACGCGAACTCCGAGCAGATGAAGGGGCTAGAGGCCGTCTGCCGCGCGCATCTCGAGGGCGCCGTCGCGGATCCGGTGCTGCGGGAGAAGCTGCGCCCTAACTACAGGGCAGCGTGCAAGCGGCTGGTGATCTCGGGCGACTTTTATCCCGCGATCCAGCAGCCGAACGCCGAGGTGGTGACCGAAGCGATTGAACGCATCGAGCCCGGCGGCGTGCGCACCCAAGACGGCCGCCTCCACGAGCTCGACG
>CAZPNB010000012.1:0-5796 GCA_964587305.1 uncultured Spirochaetales bacterium
TCGTCGATTTCCTTTTCGAGCCAATCCAGTGCTTCCTCTTTTTCACCAAGCCCAAGGTGGATCAGCGCAAAGCTACTGCTGCGAACGTATTGCCGCGACGATTCCTGCTTTAGCTCGCCCAAGAGTCTAACCGCTTCATCACGCTGTCCGGTTTTTGCCAAAAAGAATCCCAAGTCTCCTTTTCCCAGGCTAGCACCGCTCAGATCGACATACTTACGCATTTCGGCTATTGCTTCCGGTTTCATGCCCTTTTGCCAATATGCCAGACCTAAGCCCCAGAAGGCGTAACCAAAATTCGGGTCGAGAGAAAGAACACGTTTATATTGAGCGATCGCCTCGTCATAGCGGCGGGCGTAAAGAAGTACGTCACCTAGATTCGTTCCAATTATCGGAGAAAGCGGGTCCAACTCCTCGGCTCGCTTCAACGATGCAAGGGCCTCGTCAAACCGTTTCGTAGGGTAAAGCACATCTCCGCCGAGCCATTGATGGGCGGTCGCGTAGTTCGGATCGAGCTCGATGGCGCGGCGGATCTCCTTTTCCCCCGCAATCCGATCGTATTCATAATAGGTATAATACGGTTCGAGAGCGGCGTGTGGAGCTGCCAACGAATCGTCCAGTTCCAATGCCCGCAAGGCCGCGGCTTTAGTCTGAGGCATGCTGTCTTTTGGCGTCGCGACATCATACTGCGAAAAGAGAGTGTACGTTTCAGCCAAAGCTGCATAAGCGAGTGCGTAGTTCGGGTCTTTCTCGATCGCTTGCTTGAAAAATTCAGCCGCCTGCTTGAGCGACGCGGTCGTTCGCCTATTCCATGAAAAACGGCCTTTTAGGTAAAGCTGATAGGCTTCGGGGTTTGCCGTGTAGCTCTTTTCGACCTTGGCCGCCTCCGCGCCGGACAATTTCGATTTGAGTCTGCTCGAAACATCGCGGGCAACCTCGCTCTGCAGCGCCACGAGGTCAGAGCCTTTTCTTTCGTACTTATTGCCCCAGATCGTGTTCTCCGTCTGCCCGTCGATCAATTCCACGCTCAAGGTCAACTGATCGCCTCGCTGGATAACGCGGCCGGTTAAGATCGCTTGGACACCTAACTCCAAAGCTACCTTTTTCGGATCGATTTCCTTACCCTTGTATCGAAAGACCGATGAACGAGCCTTGACGCTCAAGTTTGGTACCTGCGAAAGGCTGTTGATAAGCGTTTCGGTCATTCCGTCCGAAAGATATTCAACATCCGCATTCCCGCTTTCGTTGACAAACGGCATCACGGCGATCGCACTGATCTGCTTTTTGCTGCCGCCTCTGGAAACAAACGCAAAGTAGCCGACGGTCGAGATCACTCCGACCAGCAAGACCCCAATTATCGCCGTGGCAAATTTATGACTCCTTGCCTGAGTGACCGCGTATTCAAGACTCGAAGACGAGGTCGTGACACTATGCGTTGCCGCAGCCTGGCCGCGAATCGTTGCTTTGACCGGGTCGGAGGCATAAACGTGCGTCTCATTTTCCATCGACGAACTTGTTGTTGCCTCACGATTAGGGGCGATCGAACGTTCAAGCTCGCCCTGGAGGTCCAACTCTCTGCGCAAATTCTTGAGGTCTATCAACAGGTCGCGTGCCGACTGGTACCTCATCTCCACATCTTTGGTCAGCGATTTGCGGACGATTCGCTGCAGTTCGGCCGGCACGTTTTCCAGGAGCAGCGGCTCTTTCTCGAGGATCGAGACGATGGTGTGATTGACGGTTTCGCCGGTGAAAGGAACTTTGCCGGAGAGCATTTCATACAAGACGACTCCCAAACTCCAGATATCTGTTCGGGCATCGGTTTCTTTGCCACGTGCTTGTTCGGGCGACATGTAAGAAACCGTTCCCATCACCATTCCGGGAGTGGTATTGACTTGGACCAGGGTTGCGTCCTCGCTGCCCGCCGACCCGGTCGCTACCCCGACTGGTCGGGGTTCTGCCAATTTCGCCAAACCGAAGTCCAGCACCTTCGCGTAGCCATCTTTGCGCAGCATGATGTTCTCAGGCTTGATGTCGCGGTGGACAATCCCTGCCTGATGCGCCGCGGAGAGCGCTTCTGAAACTTGCACGCCGATCTTCAGGATCGCATTGAGCTGGAGCGGTTCTTTGTGCGAGAGATGCTCACGCAGGGTCTTGCCGTCGATCAACTCGGTTGCGATATAGTTTTTGCCGTCGAGCTCCCCGATCTCATGAATCGTCAGGATATTCGGATGGTTGAGAGCGGACGCAGCCTTGGCTTCCTGAATAAAACGATTCAGCTTATCCGCGTCCTTGCTGAACTCTTCGTGGAGGAATTTGATTGCCACTTTCCGATCGAGTTTTGTGTCCTGGGCCAAATAGACTTCGCCCATCCCGCCTGCCCCGAGTTTGGAGATGATGCGGTAATGCGACAGATTGGTGTCGGGTGGCAATTGCTTATCCACGTCTTAAGCCTGGGTAGCAGGCGGAAGCGTACAGCCTGGGGCGTGAGCTCCAGGTACTGCCAGATTCGAAATCTGAGCCCGCGAAACCGGACGACAGATATTGGAAACAATCGAGTACTGACGGATCGTTGTGTTGGGGGCGATCGTTTTGGTCACAATGGGTGTGTTGGTCGCTCCATACTCTTGTAATTGTCCTTCCATCCCGACTCGCAAAGTAGACAACCTCAATTTGTAGGAACGAGCCTGCGCAGTTCTTCGAACCAGTTAAGCACGATCCTAATTTGTGCTGAAGTGTCTTCTTTCGGTGGACGGTTCATCAGGAAGCGGCCGCCACGCGGATCGACGTCGTAAGTTTCACCGCTATTAGAACGAAGATCATAGACTTCATTGAACAAGCTATTTGGCGTGCCTGCGTGAAACGCCGAGCGCGTCTCAACTGGCACAGCCATCAACTGACTGTTGACCCGGTAATACAACTCTTTCCCATCGGGAGACCAGCGAGGCTCTTCGCCGCCCCCTCTCGAAATGGGCCAACGACCTCCCGAACCTACGAGTTCACGAACATAGATTTCCGGTCTGCCACTCTCGTTTGACTGGTACGCTAGCCAACGGCCATCGGGTGAAGCGGATGCGCCGAATTCATTGAACTGAGTATTGATCAGTGTGGTTGGCTTCGCATCGGGCTTCAGCACAACGGTGACGATATTGGCATCGGCGGTTTGCCTCTGGGCATCGAGCAAAGCTGTTTCACCATCCGCCAAGATCGCTTTCAGATAAGCCTGATGCGTGATGGTGACGACCTTCGCCGCATCCTGACTACCGTCAGCCGGTCTGCGGAGAATCGTGGTTTCGTCTGCGCCTGAATCTACGGAAACGTAGTAGATGTATTTGCTGTCCGCCGACCAGACTGGTGTCGCGTTGGTGGTATTAAAGGTCAAGCGAGTAAGAGTTTCCCGGGCAAAGTCGTAAACCCACACGTCGCCACTCATGCTGGATCCCTGGACCAGTGCGACGCGCGAACCATCGGGTGAGATTCGCACGTCATTGAACTGCCCTCGCGGTATGTCGACCGTTGTCTGACCACCCTTCTTGTCGACCCAGGTCAGGCTTCGTTGAGCGGAAGTGCTGCTGCCAGGAAGGTAGACAAGAGTGCCATCGTTGGAGATTGAGAAATGAACAGCTCCAGTGGTTTTGTCACCAGCGACGCCGACCAGAAGCGGTACCGGTTTTCCATTCACGGCCAACCGGTTGATATCGAAACCTATGCCGTATAGCACACCATCGCGGGCAAAGATCAGGTGTCCTGTAGGAACATAACGAGCAACGCTGGCACCCTGAATAATAAGTTTTCGTTCGCCGGTCGCGAGGACTACGGCTTCAATGTTTGAGCTGTCGTAATCGTCGGGTTTGTCAACTGACCCAACAGTGAAGAGCACTGCTTTGCCACCCGGGAACGCTTGCGGCCAACGATGCGTCCGCTCTTTCTTCGCCTCATCGACTTTCGTGATTGCGCGTGGCTCGCCGCCGTTACTGGAAATCTGAAACACACCTCCAGTCGCGTCTGGGGTATAGAACAATGAGTCGTCGCTCACCCATGACAAACCCCTCGAATCGCCTACCTTCGTCAGCGACACAACGGGACCGTTGAGCGAGACCTTCTTCAACGTGAAGTCTGCGATGAACGCAATCCACTGACCATCAGCTGAAAAGGTGGCTTCCAGAACTCCTTCAGTTCCCGCAAGCACTTTTACTTCCGTGTCATCGCGCCTGCGCACGTAAATACGATTAACGCCATCGCTGCTCGCCATGAATGCCAGCGTCGATCCGTCTGGAGCCATGGCAAGAGGTGAGTAGCGTATGACGCTCAGCCCCGTCTTGTTCAAGGGCGTGACATCGAAGCGAACCACTGGTGAAGCCTCGTTCCTGGGTCGCCGAAAAACTGTAAACGCCGCCAACCCAAGTACGGTCAATGTCAGAATCGCTGTTGTGATCATCCAAAACCGCGCATGATTCACTATCTTTCGGTGAGGGTATTCCGCTAGTGCTGAAACTGACTCGGTCTTGGTTGGCCCGGAAGCAATCGAAGTGGTGGCCAGTGCCTCAATCGCAAATGCCAAATCACTCGCGGAATGAAAACGCTGTTCAGGGTTTTTCTCGAGGCTGTGCTGGACCACACGTTCGAGTGCTGGGGAAACGCTTGTATTTGTGGTGGACAGATCAGGCGGGTCCTCTTTGAGAATTGCGCTCATGGTTTCAGCCATCGAGTTGCGCTGAAAGGCACGTTTGCCTGAAAGCATCTCGTAGAACACGGCGCCAAAGGAAAATATGTCGGAGCGGGCATCGGCATTCTGGCCGCGCAGTTGCTCCGGCGACATATATCCAACGGTTCCCATCACCGTGCCGGGATCGGTATTTACCTTTCGTGTCGGCACTTCGGTCTGCGACTCACTCGCCGTAATCTCAGCAGTCAGTTTTGCCAGACCGAAATCCAGGATCTTCACCCGGCCATCGTTGGTGACGAAGACGTTATCGGGCTTGATGTCGCGATGGACTATTCCTTTTTCGTGTGCTGCCGCGAGACCACGCGCGATCTGCAAGGCGTAGTCGATCGCTTTGCGCTGAGGTAGCGCGGCACCGGCCATACGCTCGCGCAACGTCTCGCCTTCCAAAAGCTCCGAGACAATGTACGGTGCGCCATCGTGTGTGCCGATGTGGAAGATGACGAGGATGTTCGGATGATTGAGCGCGCCGGCGGCCTGCGCTTCCTGTTCAAAGCGCCGCAGCCGTTCGCCATCCTCTGAAAAAGCAGCGGGCAACACCTTGACCGCCACGTCGCGGCCAAGCTTCGTGTCGCGCGCGCGATAAACCTCGCCCATGCCGCCTTCGCCAATCTTGGAGACAATCGTGTACTGAGCGATCGTTGTGTTAGGAGAAATTGTTTCGCTCACGGGGTTACATAAACTGCTAGCTAAGCCAATTCAATAGTTACACTCGACAGCCGTCCAGACCTATTTCAACCCCTTGATCACATACAACTGACTGGCGTCCGCGCGGTAGCCGTACGCAACCGCGCCGTCGGGCGTGATGATGAGGCTGTACAGACCGCTGACGGCGGCGTATAGCGGACGGACGGTTTTCCAGGGTGCTCGTCGGCCGGAAGCGACCTCCAATCGATCGACCTGCACCTGCACGGGTTGCGGCTGATAGACGAACACGGACTGGCCGTCCGCCGTCCATCCGCTCACGACGTCGCCGTCCCGTGTGCCGGTGACCGGTTGGCACCCCGGCGTCGCGATAGTGCACACCACGAATTGCCCGGCGGCGTCGACCGCGATCACCCGAGATCCGTCCGGCGAGA
>CAZPNB010000013.1:0-3232 GCA_964587305.1 uncultured Spirochaetales bacterium
GGCGCCCGGAGCTCCGGTAGCGTCGGGCTTGATGATCGACAGCGTGCGTTCGATGGCCATGACCCGCTGATTCTCCTCGGTTTCTGGGCGCGAAGCGGGCGGAGACTAGCCTAGACGCGCAGCACGATCTTGCCGAAGTGCTCGCTCGCCTTCATCGCGCGGTGCGCAATCGCCGCTTCGGCCAGTGGCAGCACGCGGTCGACGACCGGCGTGATCTCGCCGCGCTCGAGCGCAGCCCCGAAGCGCGCGAGGAACGCCGAGACGAGCTCCGCCTTCTCCTCCACCGATCGGGCGCGCAACGTGGAGCCGATCACCGAGAGCCGGCGCACGAGCAGCGCGGCCAGGTTGAGCTCGGCCTTCGCACCGCCCATCAGGCCGATCAGCACCAGGCGTCCTCCGACGGCCAGCGCCGAGAGGTTGCGCTCGAGGTAGGGCGCGCCGATCGAGTCGAGCACCACATCGACACCGCGGCCGCCGGTCGCCTGCGCAGCCGCCGCGACGAAGTCGCCGTCGCGGTAGTTCACCGCGACGTCGGCGCCGAGCTCGACGCAGCGCCGGCATTTCGCGTCCGACCCGGCGGTCGCGACGACCACCGCTCCGGCGTGTTTCGCGAGCTGGGTGCAGGCGGTACCGATCCCGCTGCCGCCGCCGTGCACCAGCACCGCGCCGCCGCGGGTCAACCCGCCGAGCTGGAACACAGTCAGGAATACCGTGAGGTAGACCTCCGGTAGCGCCGCGGCCTGCTCCCACGAAAAGTGCGCCGGAACCGGCAGCAGCGACCCGGCGTGCACGACTACCTGCTCCGCATAGCCACCCCCGGCCAGGAGCGCCATCGCGCGGTCGCCGGGCCGCCAGCCCCGCACGCCCGCCCCCACCTCGACCACCTCGCCCGCGCATTCGAGGCCGAGGATCGGCGAGGCACCCGCCGGCGGCGGGTAGAGCCCCTGCCGCTGCATCAGATCGGCGCGGTTCACCGCGCAGGCACGGACCCGCAGCCGCACTTCATGCTCGCCAACCGCGGGGTCGGCAGCCTCGCCCAGAACAAGGACCGTCTCGTCGCCAGGCTTGTCGAACAGGACCGCCTTCATCGGGCGCGAGCGTAGCTCCGACGGGGCTCCGCGCGGAGCGTGCCTACGCTCAGAGCTGCCGTGTCGACTCACCGAGCGGCAGCGCGAACCCCAACTGGAGCTGGAACGCGAAGCCGCCGTAGGCGGCAGGGTTCTCGCGCGCCTCCTCGAACGAGCGCCCGGGGAAGCCCGGCGTGTCCGAGTGCAGCACCCGCGCGCGCAAATTCTGTCCGAGCTCGTGCTGGGCCAGCCCGACGATCAGCGTGTAGGCCAACATCTGCGGGCCGAAGCCCTGAAAGTCGTCGGCGAACGGCTTGTAGAGCGGGGTGAACACGACCGACGCGCGGGTGCCGAAGTTCGCGTAGATCGCCGGCAGGAGCCGCGTCTTGCGCTCGTTCAGCTCGAGCTTCGCCTGCTTGATCGTCGCGTCGCGAAAGAGCAGATTGCGGTTATCGATGTTGACGCGGATCCCGTCGAAGTGCTTCTTCACCGACCCGGCCTGGTCGTCTCTCGGCTCGTCCAGCAGGAAGTGGACCTTGAACGCGGCCCGCGTGCGGTCCACCTCGGGGCCGGAGGCCGCCGGATCGAGCCGGAGCACCTCGAGCGCCGCGGCCGCCCGCTCGATCATCGGCCGGACCCGCGGCACGAAGCCCTCGGCCAGCTCCGTCCGGATCGGGATGTCTTCGGAGTTGCCCGCGATCTCGATCAGTCGCCGGTGCGTGGTCTTGAACGGCTCGACCACACCGTCCTCGAAGCCGAGCGTGCGCTGGAACTTGCGGATCCCGGCGATCGTCAGCGGGCCGGAGTCGCCGTCCTCCACGAGCAGCGGCTGCGGAGCGCCCTGGCTGCGCGGCACGCGGTTCAGCAGCCGCTGGACCACCTCGACGTCGATGTCGTTGTTCTTCTGGTTCGCGCCGACCGCGGCAAGGATCCCGGTTTCCATGTCTCGCGCCTCCGCTTTGCGCAGGAGTCGCAGGAAACTCGCCGGGCGTTACACCCGACGTCGATCGAGTGGCGTCGCGGAGAGGGCCTACTTCGAGCGGGAGGCGAACTCCGCGAAGCCAGCCATGAAGGCGCGCACGCGCTCTCGCACCTTGTCGTCGATCAGGTGGCCCGCGTCGTCGAAGACCTTGTTCGCGGCGGCGACGGCGAGATTGCGGCCGAACCAGGGACGGGTTCCGAGCGCGCGCAGGACCGGCAGCCAGGCGACCTGTGCCAGGCTGGTTCCACCGGGTCCCGGGGTCGCGCCGATCAGCGCGACCGGCCGGTTGCCGAACACGCGCGGGATGTCGGCCGGCGGACGCGACAGCCAGTCGATCGCATTCTTGAACACGCCCGGAAGCGAGTTGTTGTATTCGGGCGTGACCAGGAGCAGCGCATTGGCGCTCGCGATCTGCTCCTTCAGCTCGCACACGGCCTCCGGGATGCCGCTCTCCGCCTCCAGGTCGCCGTCGTAAAGCGGGATGCCGCGGATCGAGGCCGGCTCGACGGTGACCGCGGCGGGCGCGAGGTCGATCGCCGCGCGCAGCAGCGCCGCGTTGACCGACCCGCGACGCAGACTCCCGGCGATGCCGATGATGGTGGTCACGAAGCCGCCCCTAGTTGAGCTCCGCGCGCGTGTAGCCGAGCAGCTCGCGCGCAGTGATCATGCGCTGGATCTCGCCGGTGCCTTCGTAGATGTCGGTGATCCGCACGTCGCGGAACCACTTCTCGAGCAGGTGCTCGCGCGAGACGCCCATCGGGCCCAGCAGGTCGATGCAGCCCTGCGTCACCTGGCGTACGACCGTGCCGGTCTTCGCCTTGCACACCGACGCTTCGAGGTTGTTGGGCTTGCTCTCGCCCGACAGCCAGGCTGCGCGCAGGATCGTCAGCTCGGCCGCGTCGACCAGCGCCTCGAGCTCGAGGAACTTCGCCACGGCGGCCGACTGGCTGTGCACGCGGCCGCCGTACTCGATCTCGATGCCGGCCTCGCGAAGCTGGTCGCGGGTGAAGTCGAGCGCGGCCTGCGCCATGCCGAGGCCACCCGCCGCCACCGCGGGCCGCGTCATGTTGAAGGTCTTGAGCACACCCTTGAATCCGCCCGAGCTCTGCTTCGAGATCGACTCGTCGCCGCCGAGCAGGTTTGCGCGCGGAATCCGGCAGTCCTTGAACACGTAGGCCGCGGT
>CAZPNB010000014.1:0-6277 GCA_964587305.1 uncultured Spirochaetales bacterium
CTCCGGCACCTGCCTGGCGCTGATCATGGCGCTGCGCGAGCGGCAGGCAATGGACCGGAGCGGCGTGCGCGTGGCGGTGGCAGGGCGCGTGCTCGGCGCGATTCCGGCGGGTTACGCGCTGCGCGTCGCATCGCAAGCGACCTACGACCTGTTGTTCTCGACGCTCGTGCTCGCGGCCGTCGCGCTGTCGCTGCTCCACCGCGACATCCGACCGACCCCGCGCGCGATCTTCGCGGCGGGAATCGCGTCCGGTTTCATGGGAACGATCACCTCGATCGGCGGACCGCCGGTGGCGCTCGTGTATCAGCGCTCGCGCGGGCCCGAGCTGCGCGCCACGCTCGCCGGAATGTTCCTGCTGGGGTCGCTGATCTCGCTGGTCGTGCTCGCGGCGATCGGGCGCTTCGGCGCCGCCGAGCTGTCACGAACGGCCGTGCTGGTTCCGGGCGTGGTGCTCGGGGTGCTCGTCTCGCGCCCGCTGCTCCACCGCTTCGACAGCGGCGCGACACGCCCGCTCGTGCTCGCGCTGTCGGCCGGATCGGCTCTCGCGGTGCTCGCGCGCGCGCTGCTATAGGCATTCCGGCGCGCGTTAAACTGGCCGCGTGGTGTGGCTCCCGCTGCTCGGTAGACGCGTTCTGGGGCTCGGCTTCACGGGGCTCCTGCTGGGTGCAGTCGCGACCTCGCTGGCGGAGGCCGATCCGGCGCGCTCCGAGCGGGCGCCCGGCGGCGAGCTGTTCGACGCCGGCGCCGCGGAGCAACCCCTCCCGGGTGGAAGCGAAGACGTGGTGCTGCTCCACGGCCTGGGTCGGAGTGGGCGCGCGATGCGCCCGCTCGCGCGCGAGCTCGCCGCTGCGGGCTACCGGGTACACAGCCTCGACTATCCCTCGACCAGCGCGACACCCGAGGAGCTGGTGGCCCATCTGCACCGCGAGATCGCGCGCTGCTGCGGCTGGTCGGGGCGGATCCACTTCGTGACCCACTCGCTCGGCGGGATCCTGGCGCGCGCCTACCTCGCCGAGCAGACGCCGCCCAATCTCGGGCGCGTGGTGATGCTCGCTCCGCCCAACCACGGCAGCGAGTACGTCGACGTCGCCGGCGAGTGGAGACTGTTCGAGCTGTTCCTCGGGCCGACAGCGACGCAGCTCGGTACGGCTCCGACGAGCCTCCCGAACCGCCTGCCCGGCGCCAACTTCGAGGTCGGCGTGATCGCGGGCACTGGCAGCATCAATCCGTTGGGTAAGGCGGTGATCGTCGGCGCAAACGACGGAACCGTATCGGTGGCGAGCACGCAGCTCGGAGGCATGCGCGACTTCCTCGAGATGGACGTCTCGCACACGTTCATCATGCGCAACCCGGAGGTGGCGCGGCAGACGATCGCGTTCCTGCGCGACGGACGCTTCGCGCGATAGATTCGCTCTGCGCCGTTTCGCCGCGCCCCGACGGCTGTTACGTTCGCTCTTCCGATGCCCACGCGACGTGCGCTGAACGAGAGTCTCGACCAGCTCCGCGGCGAGCTCGCCAGCTCCTCGCTCTCGGCCGCCGAGCGCGAGCGCCTCGAGCGGCTGATCGGAGACGTCCGCGAACACGTCGAGCAGGAGCGACACGAGCCGCAGTCGCTGGCCGATCGGCTTCAGGAGGCCACCGCCCACCTCGAACAGACCCACCCGCGCCTGACGCTCGCGATCGGCGCGGTGGCCGACGCGCTGAGCCGGCTGGGGATTTGACGGCGGCGGCGGTCGCCGCGGGCGCGGGCGTCGTGGTCGGGCTGATCGCCGCCGGCGCGGCCGCTGGCCCTGCCGACGTGCTCGGCGCGAAAGCGGAGTGCGACGCCGCCACGTGCACGATCACCGCGACGGTGCGCCACGCCGACACCGGCTGGGATCACTATGCGAACCGCTTCGAGGTCGTCGCGCCCGACGGAACGATCCTCGCCACTCGCATCCTGAATCACCCACATCTCTACGAGCAGCCCTTCACGCGTTCGCTGCCGGGTGTGCGCATTCCCGAAAGCATCGAGCGCGTGCGGATCCGCGCGGGCGACTCGCTGCACGGCCTGGGCGGCGCCGATGTCGAGGTGCGGATCGAGCGGCGTGAGTGATCCACGTTCCGCCGAGCGCTCAGGCGACGGCGCCGCTCTCGCGCAGCGCGCGGATCTCGGCGGCCGCGTAACCCACCTCGGCGAGCACTTCGTCGGTGTGCTCGCCGCGCTGAGGCGGCAGTCGTCGCAGCGACGCCGGAGTCTCGGCATAACGCGCCGGGTGGCACAGCTGGCGCAGCGTTCCGGCGCGGGGGTCCTCGACCTCGAAGATCGTCCGGTTCGCGCGCACCTGGGGGTCGGCCATGAACTCGCGGATGCCGTTGGCGGGGGCCAGCGGGGCGCCGAAGCGGCGCGCGCGCGCGACCAGCTCCGCGGTGCTCCACTTCGCGAGCTCGGCCTCGAGCAGCGCGTAGAGCGCCACGCCGTTGGCGAGGCGGGTGATCAGGTCGGCGCAGCGCGGATCATCGAGCAGATCCTCGCGATCGATCGCCCGGCACATCGCGCGGAACTGGCCGTCCTCCACGATCATCATCACGACGTGCCCGTCCGCCGTCTTCCAGGTGCGGTGGATGTTGGTGGCGGTGAGCATGCCGGCGGGCTGCTGCTCGACGGGGTAGAACGACTCGGGCCCGAGCACGTCGGGCAGCGCGAAGGCGGCGTAGGCGTCGAGCATCGGGATGTCGATGCGCTGGCCACGGCCGTTGCGCTCGCGCACAAACAGCGCGGCGAGCACCGCGGAGGCGGCGGAGAGGCCGGTGGCCTTGTCGGCGACAATCCCGCGCACGAGCGCCGGCTGCTCCGGGGTTCCCTGGGTGTGCATGAAGCCGGAGAGGCCCTGGATCACGGTGTCGTAGGCGGGGTGGTCGGCGTAGGGGCCGTCGGGGCCGAAGCCGCTGATCGCGGCGTAGACGATGCGCGGGTTGTCGGCCGAGAGGGCGGCGTAACCCACACCGAGGCGGTCTGCGACCCGCGGCCGGTAGTTCTCGACGACGACGTCGGTGCCGGCCGCGATCCGCTGCGCCACCGCGACGCCGGCTGGCTGCTGGAGGTCGATCACCACGCCGCGCTTGTTGCGGTTGAACTGCGCCCAGACGGGGCTGTGCCCACCGCGGAACGGCGGGCCCATCATCCGCGCGCTGTCGCCGCGGGGCGCCTCGACCTTCACGACGTCGGCGCCGAGGTCGCCGAGCACCTGGGTGCAGAGCGGTCCCGACACCACGGTCGAGAAATCCAACACGCGAACGCCGGCGAGCGGGCCGCGCGGCGCTCCGCCGATATCGACCTGCATTCCGTGCCCTCCACGCGCCATTCTCCGTCGCGCGCGGCGGTCGAGTCAACCCGCCCCGGCGCGAAGAGCACCGGCAAGAATCCCACTCCTCGAACGGTACGATTTCTGCTCCAATGCGTCGAAACGAATGGAGGACGCCATGGCAGTTCCGATCACCGCGTTCTACGCAGGCCTGCTCACCCTGATCGTCGTCGCGCTGGGATTCCAGATCGGCCCGATGCGGCTCCGGACCGGTATCTCGATCCTGCACGGCGACGACATGGAGCTGGCGACGCGCATCCGCCGCCACGGCAACTTCACCGAGAACGTGCCGCTGGCGCTGATCCTGATCGGTGCGCTGGAGTTGAACGGGGCCTCCGCCGGCCTGCTGCACGGGCTCGGCGCAGCGCTGGTGCTCGCGCGCATCGCGCATCCGATCGGGCTGCGCCACGACAACGTGCGCCATCCGCTGCGCGGCATCGGGGCGGGCGCCACACTGCTGGTGATGGTCATCGCGGCGCTCGCCGCGATCTGGGGTTTCGTGAGCTGAATACGCTTCCTGGTTTACTACCTGGTGCTGCTCTACCACGTGCAGTACGCGGCGACACTGATCCGCAGTTTTTTCGCGATTCTGTGAGGCGTGCGCGCCGGTTGCGCCGCTACACTGCGGCCGGTCTCCCACCCGAGACGGATTCGGGAGCGGGCGTCCACCGGAGGTTCCATGGCAAGCTTCATGCGTCCGTTCGAGTCGCAGGCCTACGCGGCTTTTCGCATCGTGACCGGGCTGCTCTTTCTCTGGCACGGTTGCCAGAAGCTATTTGGCTTTCCGGTACCGATGCCGTCCGAAGTACCCGCGTTCATCACCTACGTGGCGGGTCCGATCGAGCTGATCGGCGGCGTGCTGGTGATGATCGGCCTGTTCACGAGCTGGGCCGCGTTCGTGTGCAGCGGGCTGATGGCCTTCGCCTACTGGATGGGACACGGGCTCGGGCTCAATGGCCCGTTCTCCCTGTTCCCGAGCGTCAACCACGGCGAGCTCGCCGCGCTGTATTGCTTCGCGTTCCTGCTGATCTCCGCACGCGGGGCCGGCATCTGGAGCGCCGACGGGGCGCGTTCCTCGTAGGTCCCGCGCGGCCGCCGTTCTCGGGGACTTTCTCCCCATCGAAACCGGCGCCCGAGCAGGGTTCTCCCGAGGGGGGCAGTGGCGCGGCCGTGATCGGCTCTCTACGATTTTGGCCGCCTAGGAACGCTGCTGCCCGCCTGCGAGTGTCTCGACCTCAGTGAGCGAGCCGATTCAGGGTTTCGAAGCTCCCGGGAACTCGGGTTCGAGCCCCGGGATTCACACCGTCGCGTCTCCGGCTCCCCGTTTCGCTAGTTGGTTGGTAACTGAGGCTTCGAGGTCTGGTCGCGACCCATTGTCACACTCGGGAAAGGTCCCGGGCAGTGAGCGAGAGAATCAAGTGAAGAAGATCTATGTCGGCAACCTCCCCTGGAGCGCCTCCGAGGCCGATCTCCGGGATTTGTTTTCTACCGTCGGGGAGGTCCACTCGGTGGCTGTGATCACCGATCGCGAAACCGGCCGTTCGCGCGGCTTCGCGTTCGTGGAGATGGACGACGCGGACGCCGATAAGGCGATCAACCAGCTGAGCGGACGCGACATGGGCGGAAGACCGCTGCGCGTCAACGAGGCCCAGGACCGGCGCGGCGGCGGCGAGGGTGGTGGCGGCGGCGGGAGAGACAGAGACCGGGAAGGCGGCGGCGGACGCCGCTGGTAGTCCCGGCTAACGAGTTCACCGGCGGGACGACCGCCGGGTAGCAGGCCGCGGGGCGCGCTCGCGCGCGCTCCGCGGCCGTCGTTCTTCAGACCTCCAGCTGGCCGCTCTCGAACGGCGCGACGATCAGCAGGCGCTGGGTGGGAACGGTCGGGTAGATGCCGCGCCCGAGCTCGCGCGCGACGCGCGACACTTCGCGCAGGTCCTCGTCCCAGATGTAGAAGCCGGGACCCTCGGCGCAGTAGCCGCCTTCCTGGCGGCGGATCGGGACAGTCCCTGTCCCGGGCAAGTGGACATTCATCGTTCGTCTTCTCCTGTTGGTTTCCGTGAGCATCGGCAGATGTCGTGGAGCATCGGTGACGACGGCGAAAGAATTCAGTGAAATCCGTGCGGCGACGTGCGAATACTGGCGGCATGCCGGGGCCTTGCCGCGCGGCTGCTCAGGAGGTGCGCATTGATCGTGGAACGACTCGAGCTGAACCGGTTCGCGCTGGTGTTCGCGTCGCTGTGCCTCGCCTGCGCGGGTTCGCCCGGCGGCTTCGACCCGGTAGCGTCGGACCCGCCCGGCACCGATCTCGAGCACCCGGCGCGCCTCGCCGAGACTGCGATCGACAGCCACGGCGCCGCGCTGAATGCGATCGCCTACCTGGCCGAGGGCGCCGGGCCCCATCCAACCGCGCTGCTGCTCCACGGCTTCCCCGGTAACGAGCGCAACCTCGATCTCGCCCAGGCCGTGCGGCGCAGCGGCTGGAACGCGGTGTTCTTCCACTATCGCGGTGCCTGGGGCAGCGGGGGGCACTTCTCGTTCGGGCACGTGCTCGAGGACGTCGCCGCCGCGGTGGTCTGGACTCAGCAGCCCGTGAACGCGAGCGCACTGCGGATCGACCCGGAGCGGATCGCGCTGATCGGCCACAGCATGGGCGGCTTCGCCGCGTTGCGGGTCGGCGGCGAACTGGCCCTCGTGGACTGCGTGGCTTCGATCGCCGGCGTGAACCTGGCGTCGCGGGGTTACGCCGCCCAGCGCGATCCCGAGCTGGCGCGCGCGATCGCGGCCCAGCTCCAGCTCTGGAGCGCGCCGCTCGCCGGCACTTCCGGAGCCGCGCTGGTCGCCGAGCTCAGCGCGGCCGGCACCGACTTCGACCTGCTGCGGCAGGTCCCCGCGCTCGCCGCGAAACCGGTGCTGCTCGTCGCGGGCGCCCGCGA
>CAZPNB010000015.1:0-3475 GCA_964587305.1 uncultured Spirochaetales bacterium
GCTCGGTGAGCGCTTCGACGCCGGCTTCGACGTCAATGGTCTGACCGACACGATTACGTTCGCCGGCGGGCATAAGTTCCAGGACGGCGACCGGGTGGTCTACGTCAACGACACCACGAACTCCGATATCGGCGGCTTGCATAGCGGCTCGGTCTACGTCGTTGAAGTCGTCGATTCGAACACCATCAAGCTGCGCGATCCCAACGTAACGCTGGCGGCCGCGAAGACATTTGCCGCTGGCACCGCGGTGAACAGCGCGACCGATGTGATCACCATTACCGGTCATGGCTTCGTCGATGGGCAGGCGGTGACTTATCACGCGCCAGTCGCCGAGACCTTCACCAGCGGCTTCGTCGATGTCGAGTTGAACAGCACCAATGAATTAGTTGACGCACCCGACAACGACAATATCTATATCGAGAACCATGGGTTCCAGAGCGGCGACCTGCTTCGTTACGACGTGCTCAACGGCGGCACCGCAATCGGTGGTCTGACGCCCGGACAGGATTATTACGCCATCAACGTTGGGGTCAACGAGCTGCAGTTGGCCGGCGCGGGCACCCCCTTCGACGGCAGCGGCGCGGGTATTGTCAGCGTCGGCAACGACACGATACTGACTGCCGGTGGTTATCAGAACGGCGACAAAGTCGTTTATCGCAACGGCGGCGGTACGGATATCGGGGGCCTGACGGACAAGGGCGTTTACCATGTCGGCTCCGTATCGGGAAACACCGTCAAGCTCTTTACTAGCCACAGCGACGCGCTGGCCGGCACCAATGCCATCAATCTCACCGCGGTCGGCAGCGGCAGCCAGCATCGGCTCGATAAGAAAATCGCGCTGACGCCCGGGGGAAATGCCGTTCACACGCTAATCCGAACCGCCGATCTGCCGATCACGAATCTGGTTGACGGCGTGACCTACTACGTCCAGTTGGACAATATCGCCAGCGCCGATCGAGTCAACAAATTCCAGCTTTCGGATCACAACGGTACCATCATCGACATCAGTGCCAGCGGCCTGAGCACGACGGCGCTGCATAGTCTTGGCACGGAGGGCGTCGATCTCACCAGCTCCAGCGGCACGCACACGCTGCGCCTGGACCTGACCTCGGCGGCTGTCGGCACGGATAAACTCCTCGGCCCCGGCGGGGTTTCCCTCAGTCTGCTCTCGCCTTCTTCCGGCGACAACACCTCATCGGCGGCGGCGGAAGGATCGTCCGGCGCATTGATTGCGGTCGGGGTAAATTCCGCGACGGTCAACGTGACCCCGACGGTGTCGGCCTATATCGCGGCAACCTCGGTGCAGCTCGGTGACGCCGAGACAGGCTCGGATGGAAATCTCACCCTCGAATCGAGAAATGTAATCAACGTCTCGGCCAACGGTTCCAACGGCTCAGGTGGTCTCGTCGCCGTCGGTGTGGCCTCGGCGACCATCGATATCAGCGCGGCCGAAGATACAGACGGCAATCCGCTCGATGTCAATAGCGCCTACATCGGCGCCGGCACGGTGATCGATGCGGCCGGCGACGTGACGATCCTGGCCGACCTCAATCTAGACGTGGACTCCAATGTGGACGTCAACGGCGGCGGCCTGGCCGCCGCATCGGACTCCACTTCGACGGTGACCATCGATTATACCAACAAGGCGGTCGTGCGGGATGGCGCCGAGATCACGGCGGTGGGTGACATCAGCATTGGCGCGGATACTTATATCCTTGGCTCGTCGCGGGCTGATGCGGACGCGTCCGGTGCCGGCTCCGGTTCTAACGCCACGGCAACACTGGATATCGAGGATCTATCAGTCACCGAAGTCTCCGTGGGCGCCAACGGCCGGGTGGTCGGCGATACCGTTACCCTGTCTGCAGTCGTCAGCGGCCTGGATTTGACTGCGACCGCAGAGGCACAGGCGAACGCCGCCCTGGCGTTTACGGATGCGGACGCTCAGGTCAACGTGGCTAACGCGGCGAATGTCATGCTTGGCATCGGCGCCTGGGTCGAAGGAAGTAGCGTCGATCTGCTGGCACGGCATACCGGGATCGATCTCGTCTCGACGACCGAAGCGGACTCTAATGGTTTGGGCAACGCCGACGCGGACTCGACGACCGATTACCAGAGTGATTCGACAATCAATGTCGCCGATGGCGCAACCGTCGCCGGATACGATGTCTCCGTCATCGCGGACCAGATCATCATGACCTACAGTCGCGTTCGAACCGCCGAGGCTGCGGGCACGACCGGAGGAGACCGACACGGTGTTTTCAACGCCGGCCGGAGCATTGTTTTCGACGGCGACATCGCGCTGTTGATTCGCCCCAATCCCGAGCTGTTCATCGACGAGGATGGCATTATTCTCACGGCCCAGAACATCACGGTGAACAACGGCAAGAGCGTCGGCGACGATGTTTCCGGCGGGGATATTTCGGTCGACAATATCGGCAACTTGAGCAACGCCGGCACGGCGCTGTTGCAGGCCAATACCGTGGCGGATCAAGAAACGGATCAAGAAGACGGCCCCGTGAGCGCGCCTGCGTCGACAATCTCCGGAACCACCGGCGCAGTCCGCGTCAAGACCACTTACGATGTGATCACGATCACCAACCGCTCGGGCGAAGATTTGGTGATCAACAATATTTCTCCCGCCAATCCGAACGCGACCGGCAGTATCACTCTGGACGCGCAGGAAGTCACAGCCCTCTTCGATATCGCCGACTCTTCCGGTCCGACGCTGATTACCATCGACAACGAGAAGGACCCCGGTGGCACCGGTTCCAACGTGGTTATCCAGGGATTGATCAACAATCCGACGGGCAGAACGGTCATTCTCACTGACGGCGGGACCATAACCGACACCAGCACCGGCACCATTCGCACCAATGCGTTGG
Organism: uncultured Spirochaetales bacterium; assembly: GCA_964587305.1. Taxonomy (GTDB): domain Bacteria; phylum Myxococcota_A; class UBA9160; order UBA9160; family SMWR01; genus JAHEJV01. The sequence continues at coordinate 2,883 of CAZPNB010000015.1, forward strand.
ACATGATGGCGGACGCAATCGGTTCCATCGCCAACCGTCTCGATGTCGAATTGGTGCGCAGCATCGGTCGTCCGACCGACATCAGCGCCGACTCTGACGGCGGCATCTATCTCGATCTGACCGGTCGGCTGCGGGATACGGAACGCAGCAACGCGATCTTCGACACCAGCGGATTGACAGCGGTCGGCGACATCGACCTGTTGATCAATGCCTCGGTGCAAGAGACCACGCCGGTGGGCGTGGTCGGCGGAATTACTTTCACCGTAACCCAGAACAGCTCGCTCAACGGCGTTTACGTCAACCATTTCCATCCCGATAGTGGCCCTGCCACGGCTCTCGATCCGGCGATTTACGCCGACACCAGCCTGGCGACGCCGGTCGCCAGCGGCTACGACTTCGGGCAGCTCACCGCTGGTGGAAATATTATCGTCAAGGCGCAGGACGCCTCGGCCAGCGCGACGATCGTCGATGTCACTGCAACAACCGACGTGCTCGGCACCGGTTACCTCGATTTCCTCACCAACGGCGATATCGACATTACAGAGAGCGCCGGGGATCTCCGGATTTTCAAGATTCAATCCAACGCCGGCGAT
>CAZPNB010000016.1:0-5129 GCA_964587305.1 uncultured Spirochaetales bacterium
GGCGCCGCTCCTCCTCGGCCTCGAGCTCCGCTTCGGTTTGAATCCGCCCGTCGCCTCGAATGTGATCGAGCAGGATTCCACGCTGAGCCAAGACGCGGCCCACAAGGAGACGCCGATGGCAGCCGACCGGATCTTCCTCACTGCAGTGAAGGCCGACGCGGTACTTGGCCACGCCCGTCTCCAATCGCGCGACGCCCTCGAGGAACAGCTGTGACTGGGCGACGCGCGAGTAAAGAACGTGCCCGTCGGCATCGTAAAACTCGCTTCCTTCCGGTCGTCCGCCCAGCTCCTTGCCGAGGAAGAGATACTTCAGCCCGGCGCTAGTAACTGCCTTCCTCAGCGACTCGGTGTCAAAATGGGGCGCGAACTTTGAGTAGGGATGGGACCGCGCGTCGACTACTACGTCGATGAGGTACACCTCCAGGAGCGCGAGAAACGCGTCTAGTGAGTGATTGGAGTGCCCGATAGAGAACACGCGGCGCTCGCTCGTAGGTGCGCGTTCACTCATCCGCAACTCCGCTGGACTCCTCTCCGATGCCTGCCTCGTCGATCGGCTCCTCGACGGCATTGTATGACGGGTCGAAGCTCGTGTCTCGGAGATCGCTTCTCTCCGTGGTCCACGCCCGCACACCAGCCCACGCGAGCGCTATCCGTAGAGCCGATCGAGCTTGTTCGCCAGCTCGCGCTGCATACCCTCGACGGCGTGGGCGTACACGTCCGTCGTCATCGAGGTCCGGCTGTGGCCGACGCGCTCTGAGACAGCGGTCAGGGGTGCGCCGTCGGCCAGGAGGGCGGTGATGTGGCTATGGCGGAGTGAGTGGAACTTCACCTTCGGCAGCTTCGCCTCCTCCAACATCTTGTGCCAGACGCGACGCGTGAAGTTCGATCGGCGGAGAGGCTTGGCCGACGCATCGGTGAAGACGAGCGTGGCCGGGTGGGGTGTCGCCGGCCGCCGCGATCGGTAGGCCCTGAGCGCGTCGACGGCGTAGCGCGGAAGGTCGATTCGGCGCCGGCCGAGAGTGCCGCGTCGCGCACCAGCCGCCGCAGCGCGGAGACGATCTCATAGCGATCTCTGACGTCCAGAACATGCCATCAGCCGGTGCTCCAATCATGCGACACGCGGCGGAAGCGGCATTGCATGACGTTGATGCTCAGCGCTCCGGGTCCGGCTTCGACCGCACCAGGAAGCGGGCGAACTCGGCGGCGGGCACGGGAGGGCTGAACAGGAAGCCCTGCAGCTCATGGCAGCCCCGCTCGCGCAGGAAATCCGCCTGCTCCCGCGTCTCCACGCCTTCGGCGACCACGCGCAGCTGCAGGCTCTGCGCCATCGAGAGGATCGCCGCGGTGAGGGCCGCGTCGTCCGCATCCGCAGTGATGTCGCCGACGAAGGAGCGGTCGATCTTGACGCGCTCGATCGGGAAGCGGCGCAGCGACGACAGCGAGGAGTAGCCCGTCCCGAAGTCGTCGAGAGCCAGGCTGACGCCCATGTCGTGAAGCTCGGCCAGAGCCTGGATGGTCGAGTCTTCGTGCTCGAGGATCGCGCTCTCGGTCAGCTCCAGCTCGAGGTGGCCGGGAGAGATCCCCGTATCCTTCAGGATGCGCGCCACCGTCTGCGGCCAGGAAGCCTGCCGGAGCTGGTGCGTCGACACGTTGACGGCGATCCGGATCGCTTCGTAGCCGTCGGTCTGCCAGGTGCGGAGCTGCGCGCACGCGCTGCGCAGCACCCACTCGCCGATGCTCAGGATCAGACCCGTATCCTCGGCGATCGGGATGAACTCGTCCGGGCGAACCGATCCCGTCTCGGGCTCGTGCCAGCGCAGCAGCGCCTCCGCCGCGCACACCGCTCCGGTGGAGGCGTCGCGGATCGGCTGGTAATGCAACGTGAACTGCTCTTGCTGGAGGGCGTGGCGCAGTCGGCTGGCCAGGTGGAGCTTCCTGGCGGCCGTGGCGTTCAATGCCTCGGTGTAGAACTGGAAGTTGTTCCCGTGGTGGCGCTTGGCGTGGTACATGGCGGTGTCGGCGTTGCGCAGCAGCGTCTCGAGGTCCTCGCCGTCTGCGGGATAGACCGCGATGCCGATGCTGGCCGTCGTGAAGAGCTCGTAGCCGCTCACGGGGATCGGTTTGGCGAGCTCGTCCAGCACGCGCTGGGCCACCTTGGCCGCGTCCTCGGCTGCGGCGAGACGGGTCAGCAGCACGGTGAACTCGTCGCCGCCCAGACGCGACACCTCGCCCTTCGGCTCGAGGGTCTCCGACCGCCCGATGTAGTCGCTGAGGCGCAGGCTGCGGGTCATGCGGTTCGAGACCTCGCGCAGCAGCTCGTCGCCCACGGAGTGGCCCAGGGTGTCGTTCACCTGCTTGAAGCGATCCAGGTCGAGGAAGAGCACGCCGACGCATTGGCCGCGGCTCTTCGCCCAGCCCAGCGCGTGGCGCAGCCGCTCCTGGAAGAGCTGCCGGTTGGGCAGGCCGGTCAGGCCGTCGTAGTAGGCCAGGTAGCGGATGCGCTCCTCGGCCTGCTCGCGCTGTGCGATCTCGCGGGAGAGCTCCAGGTTGACCGCCTGGAGCTCTCCGGTTCGCCGCTCGACCTCCTCCTCCAGGCTCTCGCGGTGGCGCGAGAGCGCGTGGTCGCGATCCTCGATCTGCTCCAGCATCTCGTTGAAGGACTCGACCAGCACGCCGACCTCGTCCCGCCCGTCGCTGACCGCACGCACCGCGAAATCGCTGTCGGCCGAGACGCGCCTCGATGTTTCGACGAGGTGCAGGATCGGGTCCGAGATGAAGCGCTGCAGCTTGGAGGCCAGCGGCAGGCTGGCCAGGCCCGAGGCGAGCATCACGAGCCCGAGGATCCCACCGTATCGCGCCAGCCGCTCGTACAGTTCGATGGGTCTGGAACGGATCAGGATCGTCCCCAGCGAGTCCCCGTCTGCGATGATCGGTAGCGAGACGTCGAGCGCGTCCCCAGACTCACCCGCTTCCGGTTGGTTCCGGGCAGCGCAGCGCTCCTGGTGGTCGTTGCTGTAGTAGGCGGCGAAGAGGCGCTCGTCGTCCCCGTAGATGCAGGCAGCCACGATCATGCGCTCGGCGCGCAGCGCCGAGAGCGTGTGCTCGGCGGCCTCGGGGTCTTCGAAGCTGAGGGCCGCGGAGCTGTTGGCCGCGATCACACCGGCGACGCTGGTGAGCTGGTTCAGAGTCGCCTCGCGATAGGCCCCGAGCTCGTACGCGACGAAGCCGCCGCAGGCCAGCAGCAACGCGGCGCCGCTCGACAAGAGCGAGATCGCGATCAGCTTCTGTTTGATCGGGGTGTCGCGGAAGGAGCGCATCGAGCTCAGTCGCCTCCACCCTCGTCCTGCACCAGCTTCGCGAGCTGGAGCAGCTGGGAGCTGAGATCGAGCCCCGCCCGCAGCACGGCGCCCCGGTTGATCTCGAAGCCCAGGCGCGAGCCGTGCCAGGTGAAGTTGATCATGCCGCCTCGGCGCGCGAAGCCTTCGGCATCGCCGACCGTGAGCATCGGCTGCACCGACGCCCGCGCGATGACCTGGTCCATCTGTGCGGCCTCGGACCAGCCGACGAACAGCACGTGACAGCCGCCGACTTCGTCCGGGCTCTCGACCCGCCGCACGACGACCGCTCGCTCGTGCGACGTTCGGCCCCGCACGGCGTCCTCGAGCACCAGCGCCAGGCCGTCGCGCCCGATCACGCACAACGCGATCGGCTCCCCGAGCGCGCCCAGTGCGTCCGGCGGCCACTCGGCGTAATGGACGAACTTGTAGAGGAAGGCCGACTTCAGGCTCACTTCGGTGGCCTGCGGCTGGCCGTGCGCGGCGGACGCGCACAAGAGCGCCAGCAGCGCCAGCAGCAGCGGGCTGCGCCGGATCCAGCGCGTCCCCCGCTCCGGCCTGCGCCGGGGGGTGGGCTCTTGGGGGCACGACCTCACACCGCCCTCCGGCGCTCGCCCGCGGCAACGCCGCCGTCGTCGTTCAGTAGCGCCACGTCACCTTCCCATAGACGGCGCGGGGCACGGCAGTGGGCAGGGCCGTGAAGCTGGGCCCGAACTCGTCGTGATCCTTCCGCGCCAGGTTCTGGCCCACGAGGCTGAGGTCGAGCTGCGGCCAGGGACGCCAGCCGAGTCGGGCGTCGAGCCGCGCGTAGTCTCCGACACCCTGGTTCGTGACTCGGTCCACCCAGTAGAGCGAGGTGTCGAACTCGAACTTCCAGGGCAGGTCCACCAGCGAACGCACGTGGAACTGGTTCGCGGGCGTGTCGTCCTCCTGGCCCTGCGCGGTCGGGTCCGCGCTGCTTCCCTGTTCGATGTCCAGCATCATCAGCGTGTAGCCGGCGCTCAGGCGCCAGAACTCGGCGACCCTCCAGGTGCCGCTGATCTCCAAGCCGTAGCCGCGCGCATCGAGCCGGTTCTCGGCGGAGAAGGGGATCGTGACCAGCCCCGGTCCGGGAAAGCCGAAGAGCGGCGCGCCCGGTTCGAGGCTGCGAAGGTCGTCGTAGAGGTTGTAGTAGGCGGCGACGTCGATCGACACCTGCGTGAGGAGCTGCGCCCGGTAGCCCAGCTCGAAGGCGATCAGGTTCTCGGCGTCGAGGCTGCTGTTTCCGTTCAGCAACAGGAAGTGGGGCGGGGGCGGCGTCGAGGGCACGAGCAGCGCGACGTCGTTCTCGGCCCGGGAGGGCGCTCGGACCGCCCGGGACACGGCGGCCCAGACGCTATGCCGCTCCGATGGTGTGAGCAGCGCGCGGGCATTGGGCAGGAACTCGAGATGGGTGTAGTCGTTGTACTCGAGTTTCGTGCCGAGAGTCAGCGAGAGCAGGTTCTCGACCAGCGAGATCTCGTCCTGCAAGAAGGCGCTGGCCAGCTCGACCGTGCGCTCGGACGGGTCGAAGCCGACGCCGGCCGAGTTGTCGATATCGTCGGCGGTGATCCGATAGCCCGCTCCCCACACCAGGTCGTGTCGATCGAGAGGGCTGAAGCGGTTCTGGAGCTCCGCGTCGAAGGTGTCGCGGTTCTCTCCCAGCAGATCGCTGTCGCGCTCGGTCCGGTCGTACCAGAGCCGCAGCTCCAGGTCCGAGTCCTCGGAGAATTCGCGCGTCCAACGCGCGATCACGTTTCCGCCGCCGATGTCGGT
>CAZPNB010000017.1:0-2671 GCA_964587305.1 uncultured Spirochaetales bacterium
AAGGCGCCGGTGAGGGTCGCGGGCAAGGACGGAATCGCGCTCGAGGTGCGCGGGTAGGGCGAGGATCGAAAAGGAGAGTTCCGATGGAGACCCTGATCGGCGTCGGTGTGGTCGTTGCGCTCGTCGTGTTCGTGATCGCGAAGACCGCGATCGTCGTACCCCAGCAGAGCGCCTTCGTCGTCGAGAACCTCGGCAAGTACAGCCGCACGCTCCAGGCGGGCTTCCACATCCTGGTGCCGTTCATCGAGCGCGTGGCCTACCGGCACTCGCTGAAGGAGCGCGCCGCAGACATCCCCGAGCAGGTCTGCATCACCCGGGACAACGTCCAGGTGGGCGTCGACGGCGTGCTCTACCTCCAGGTGCTCGATCCGGCGCGCGCTTCGTACGGCATCGGCAACTACGAGTTCGCGATCTCACAGCTCGCGCAGACGACGCTGCGCAGCGAGATGGGCAAGATCGAGCTCGACCGTACCTTCGAGGAGCGCGCGACGATCAACGCGTCGATCGTGACGGAGCTCGACAAGGCCTCAGCGCCGTGGGGCGTGAAGGTGCTGCGCTACGAGATCAAGAACATCAACCCGCCCCCGGATGTGATCTCGGCGATGGAGAAGCAGATGCGCGCCGAGCGCGAGAAGCGCGCCGTCGTGCTCGAGTCCGAGGGCCGCCGCGACGCCGTCGTCAACACCGCCGACGGTGAGAAGCAGAAGGTGATCAAGGCGTCCGAGGCCTCGCGGCAGCAGCAGATCAACGAGGCCGAGGGACAGGCGCAGGCGATCCTGGCGGTGGCGACGGCCACGGCAGAGGGGCTGCGGCAGGTGTCCGATGCGCTGCGCACCCCGGGAGGCGACTCCGCGATGCAGCTGCGGATCGCCGAGCAATACATCCGCGAGTTCGGGAAGCTGGCCAAGGAGGGCAACACCTTCGTGGTGCCCTCGAACCTCTCCGACATCGCGTCGATCATCGCGCTGGCGACGGGCGTCGGGAAGAACGGCAGCGGGCAGGCTCGCTAGGCCAGGCGGGAATCGGGAAGACGCCGTGGCCGTGATCTGATATACCGTCAGATATGGCCGCTGAGACCGCCGCGAAGACGCCGCCCGATCGCGCACTCGACCAGAACGGGCGTGAGCTCGGGCCGCGTGCGCGCCAGACCCGCCAGCGGCTGCTCGACGCCACCACCCGGCTGCTCGCGGCGCAGAGCGTGCGCGACGTATCGGTCGTCGACATCGCGCGCACCGCGGGCACGTCGCCCGCCACCTTCTACCAGTACTTCAAGGACGTCAGCGAGGCGACGCTGCGCCTGGCCGAGCAGGCCGCCGGCGAGATGCCGGCGATGATCGAGATCATCTCGGGATCATGGGAGGGGCCAGCCGGGCTCGAGCGCGCGCGCCGCCTGGTCGACGCGTTCGTGCGTCACTGGGATGCCCACCGCGCGGTGCTGCTCGTGCGCAACCTCGCCGCCGACGAGGGCGACCGCCGCTTCCTGCGCGTGCGCCAGAAGGCGATGACCCCGGTGCTCGCCCGCCTCGCGGAACAGGTCATCGCCGGTCAGCAGGCCGGGCACGTCGACGCCGCTCTGGTGCCGCAGGCGGCCGCCGCGGCTCTGGGCGCGATCCTCGAGCGGCTCGCCGCCTATCACCGCGAGCTCGAGACGGTAGGAGTCCGGCGCGAGGATCTCGTCGAGACCTGTGCGCGCATCGTGCTGCAAACCGTGCGCGGCAAGGCGTAGCGGGATGTCCGACTTCTCGCTGCGCGCGCGGGCGCGGAGCTTCGTCCACGCGGGGCGCGGCATCGCGCTCTTGCTCGCGCGCGAGCCGAACGCGCGCATCCATCTCGCTGCCGGGGTCGCCGCAGGAGCGCTCGGCGCCTGGCTGGGCCTCTCGCCCGGCGAGTGGTGCTGGATCGCACTCGCGATCGCGCTGGTGTGGGTGGCCGAGGGCCTGAACAGCGCGCTCGAAGCGCTGGCCGATGTCGCTCATCCCGAGGCGGACCCGCGCGTCGGAAGCGCCAAGGACGTCGCAGCCGGCGCGGTGCTGGTGGCAGCGATCGCCTCGCTTGTGATCGGCGCGCTGGTGTTTGGCCCGCGGCTCGCCGCGCGCTGGGGCGGGTAGCGAGGGGATCGTGGCCGACAAGCCGTTCCGAGTCCTGCCGCGAGTCACCGCCGGCAACGAGCATTTCTGGCGCGGCGGCGCCGACGGACGCCTTCAGTTCCAGCGCTGCAAGCCGTGCGGCACCTGGATCCATCCGCCATCGCCGGTGTGCCCCACCTGCTACCGCAAGGAGATCGAGATCGCCGCCGTGTCGGGGCTGGCGACCGTCGTGACGTTCACGCTGAACCACCAGCCGTGGGTACCCGCGCCCGACCATCCCTACGCGATCGCGATCGTCGAGCTCGACGAGCAGCCCGGGCTGCGACTCTTGACCAACGTCGTCCACTGCGCGGCCGAGGAGGTGCACATCGGCATGCGCGTGCACGTCGTGTTCGAGCAGCGCGAAGACGTGTGGCTGCCGCTCTTCGAGCCTCGAGCAACGGGAGAGGCGTGACGGAGATTCTCGAGCGCCGCGCCGCGATCACCGGGATCGGGCAGTCCGCGATCGGACGCCGCCTCGGGCGCGACCCGCTCGAGCTGACGCTCGATGCGTGCCTCGCAGCGATCACCGACGCCGGGCTCAC
>CAZPNB010000018.1:0-2617 GCA_964587305.1 uncultured Spirochaetales bacterium
GTCCGCGCGGCGCACGCCGCGCGCACCCCGCTCTGCGTCGCGATGTGCGACATCGATCAGTTCAAGAGCGTCAACGACGAATACGGTCATGCAACCGGTGACGACGTGATCGTGCGCGTCGCCGAGCTGCTGCGCTCGATGACGGGCTCGGCCCAGGCCGTGTGCCGCTACGGCGGGGAGGAGTTCTGCGTTCTGCTCGAGGGCTATGACGCCGAGCGAGCGCGAGACTTTGCCGAGCTGCTGCGCCGGCGGATCGAGGGCCCGGGCTTCGCGCGGGTTGCGGTCACCGTGAGCCTCGGGGTGGCGAGCATCGCGTTCGGCGCCGAGACGGCCGCGGCGCTGGTCGGACAGGCGGACGAGGCGCTCTACGCCGCCAAGCGCACCGGCCGGAACAGGGTCGTCGAGTGGGGGAGCCCCGAGTTCGAGGCCGCCGCCGCGATCCGGGCGTAGCCCGAGCGCGAGGCATCCTCGCTACTCCGACGGCCCCGACAGCGCGAGCAGCGCTTCCAGGGATTCCTCGTATGCGAGCAGCTCGCGGCGCATCCGGGCGTGACGGCGCTCGGCGGCCCGCTGCGCGACCGCGTTGGCGAGACTCGCCAGGAGTTGCCCGAGCATCGGCCTGCGAGCCAGCAGCCAGCGCGCGCAGTGGTGAAGCCACGCGGGACAGTGGCTCGCGACCCCGTCGTCGGCCAGTGAAGTGATCCGCTCGTAGGAGCCGGGGTCGCCCTGACGGCCGCAGCGACCGATCAGTTGCCGATCGATGCGGCGAGCCTCGGCCCGGGTGGTGGCGATCACGTGCAGACCTCCCAGCTCCTTCACGCCCTCGCCCAGCCGGATGTCGGTGCCGCGACCCGCCATCGCGGTGGCGACCGTGATGCGACCGCGCTCGCCGGCCTGCGCGACGATCTGCGCCTCCTCGGCGTCCTGGCGTGCATTCAGCACCCGATGGGCGAGCCCGTGTTGGTGCAGCCGGCGCGACAGCGCCTCGGAGGCCGCGACGGACGCGGTGCCGATCAGCTGCGGCCGGCCACCGGCCGCTACCTCCGCGGCGCGAGCAACGACCGCGGCCCACTTCTCTTCCGCCGTCGCGAACACGAGCTCGCCGCGCCGACTCCGTGCGCACGGCAGGCGCGTCGGGATCCGCAGCGACGGCAGGCGATAGACGCGCCGCAGCTCCCCGGCCACTTCTCTCGCGGTTCCGGTCATGCCGCCGAGCCGCAGGTAGCGCCGGTAGAACTGCTGGAAGCTGATGCGCGCGAGGGTGTCGCGCGGAGCCGTCACCGGGCAGCCTTCCTTCGCCTCGATCATCTGATGCAGGCCCGCCTCCCACGACCGATCCGGCATCGCGCGGCCGGTGTTCGGATCGACGATCTGGACCGTTCCGTCCCGCACCACGTATTGCTCGTCGCGCGTGTACAGGCACAGCGCCGCCACGCCCAGCGCCGCGAGCTCCTCCCGGCGCTGCCGGCTCGCCCATGCGCCGCCGAACGCCGCGGACAGCTCCGCGACGTGCGCCGCGCCCGCGTCGCGGAGCGCGATGGTTCGCTCGCGATCGTCCACCGTGTAGTCGCGCCCGGCCGCCAGCGCGCGCGCGACGCGAAGCGCCTGCGCCGACACCGTGGCGACGTCGCCGGCGTCCCGGGTCCGCGACAGGATCAGCGGGGTGCGCGCCTCGTCCACCAGCACGCTGTCGGCCTCGTCCACGATCGCGAAGCACAGGCCGCGCATCAGCGGGGCCCCGCACTCCCCACCGAGCGCGTCGCGCAGCTCGTTGCGCAGCCGATCGCGCCGGTCGGGTCGGATCAGCCGGTCCCGCAGGTAGTCGAACGCGATCTGCTTATTCGTCGCGTAGGTGACGTCGCAGCGATAGGCGGCGCGACGCCGAACGACGTCGGGGTCTCCGTCGAGCACCGTGCCGACCGTGAGCCCCAACGCCGTGTAGATCGGGCGCAGCCAGTCCGCGTCGCGCGCGACGAGGTAGTCGTTCACGGTGACGACGTGGGTCGGGATCCCGGCCAGCGCCGCGGTGGCGGCCGGCAAGCTGGCGGTCAGCGTCTTGCCCTCGCCGGTCGCCATCTCGGCGAGCATTCCGCGCAGGATCGCGGCGCCCCCGATGATCTGGACCGGGAACGGACAGAGCCCCAGCGTGCGCCGCGCCGTCTCGCAGACGAGTGCGATGGCCTCGTCTGCGGCCGGCCCGTCGACGCCCTCGCTGCGCAGCCGGCGGCGCACGTCGCGGGTCGTCTCGGCGAGAGCGTTCGCGCCGAGCGCGGCGAGCTGCGCGCGGCGCTGCTCGATGCGCTCCGCCCCGCGCGCGAGCGCTCCGAGCGAAGCCTTCGGGCGCCCGCCATTCCAGCGCAGCGCAATCCGATCGAGCCAGGTCGTCCGTGCGCCATCCCGCTCCGGGTAGCTGCCGAGCGCGATGCCAGGTTTCAGCGCATCGCTAGACACCCAGCCTCCCGAGGAAGAGCCGGCGCACGGCGTCGAAGAGCAGCGGGGCGAGCGGTCGCGGGTCGTGCTCGAAGCGCACCAGCGCTCGCGTGCCGATCGCGTGAACGCCGCTCTCGCGGGGGAGCGCGATGTCGAGCTGGAAGTAGCTCTCGACCGCCGTGAGCCC
>CAZPNB010000019.1:0-3118 GCA_964587305.1 uncultured Spirochaetales bacterium
CGCCGCCGCGTCGCGCGGCGAGCTCGATCGCGTTCAGATCGATCCGAAGCTGCTCGCCCGCAAGAACGAGTTCGAGGCGATGCAGGCGCGCCGCCCAGCCGAGATGGCGGCGTTCTTCGAGCGCTGTACGCAGCAGCTCGCCGGCAAGCGCGTGTTCATGACCGGCGCCTACAACCTGATGTACGAGCTGGCCGCCGAGGGCTTGCAGCGCGGCGTGAAGAACGTGTTCGCGAAAGATTCGGCGATCCTGACCGGCGGCGGCCTGAAGGGCTTCGTGCTGCCCGAGAACTACATGGACGTGATCCAGGAGTTCCTCGGCGTCGATCGGATCCAGGAGGGCTACGGCATGTCCGAGATCAGCGCGTTCCATTGGGCCTGCGACGAGAAGCGCTACCACGTGCAGCCGTGGGTGATCCCGTTCCTGCTCGACCCCGACACCAGCGAGCCGTTGCCGCGCGAGGGCGTTCAGACCGGCCGCGCGGCGTTCTACGACTTCCTGAACCGCAGCCACTGGGGCGGCGTGATCTCGGGCGACGAGATCACGATCGACTGGAGCACGCGCTGCCCGTGCGGTCTCGCGAGCGTCCCGATCGCGCACGAGATCATGCGCTACAGCGAGAAGCAGGGCGTCGAAGACGACCGGATCAGCTGCTCGGCAACCCAGGAGGTCAAAGGCGAAGCTCTCCGGTTCATGCAGGAGTTCGAGGGATGAGCGCATTCCGGGTTCCGCTGTTCATCCGCGGGGAGCTGATCGAGAGCGACTGGGTCGAGTTCGGCGGGCGCTCGAGCGCGGGCGCGTTCCTGGCGCCGGACCCACGGAAGTACGTCGACCGGCTGCCGCTGGCGACCCCGATGGCGCTCGCCGATCTCCACGCGGTGCCGTTCGACGAGATCCTCGATGTGCTGGTCGAGCTCGGCCGCGCGCTCGACTTCTCGAAGAACCGGCACATCCAGCAGGCGTACGAGGCCGGCCTGGCCGCATCGAACTACCCGGCCTCGATCCTGAAGCAGAGCTACGTCGCGCTACCCGCTGTGTTCGGCCGCGAACAGGTCCGGGAGGTCGCCGAGAGCCGGATCGGGATCGCCTACCTCGACGGCTGGGTCCCCCGCACGCTCGCCGACGGCCGCGTGCTGAGCATCCGCGCGTTCGGCGCGCGCGCGCTGCACGTGCCCGCCGGCAACGGCGGCCTGGTCTCGGCGGTGACGATCCTCCGCAACGCGATCACGCGCAGCGACGCGATCATCAAGATCCCGTCCAACGATCCGCTCACCGCCATGGCGATCGCGCGCACGCTCGCCGACGTCGCACCCGGCCACCCGCTGACGAAGCACCTCGCCGTCGCCTACTGGAAGGGCGGCGACACCACGGTCGAGGAGCAGCTCTACCGCCCCGACAAGATCGAGAAGATCGTCGCGTGGGGAGGCTTCGCGTCGGTGAAGCACGTGACGCGCTACCTCCAGCCGGGCCTCGAGCTGATCGCGCTGGACCCGAAGCGCAGCGCGACGATCATCGGCCCGGAAGCGTTCGACGACGAGGAGACGCTACGCGAGGTGGCGGTGCGCGCTGCCTGCGACATCGGCGTCGCCAATCAGGAGGCGTGCGCGAGCGCGCGGGTGATCTACGTGCTGTGCGGCACCGACGCGGCCGGCCTCGAGAAGGCGAACCGGCTCGGCGAGGAGATCTACGCGGCGCTCTTGAAGCTGCCCGACCACATCAGCACGGTGCCGAAGACCTTCGATCGTGAGCTGCGCGACCACCTGAACGCGTCGCGGATGGCCGAAGACTGGTTCCGCGTGATCGGCGGCGAACGCGACGAAGGAGCGATCATCGTGTCGCAGATCGACGAGCCGGTCGACTACTCGCCGTTGCTCTCCGGGCGTGTCGCGAACGTGGTGCCGGTCGACGACATCCGGAAGGTCACCGACGCGGTCACCGCGTACACCCAGACGGTCGGTATCTACCCGGAGAAGCTCAAGCACGAGCTGCGCGACCTGCTGCCGCTGTTCGGCGCGCAGCGGCTCACGTCGCTCGGCTATGCCTGCAACGTGACGATCGCGATGCCGCAGGACGCGATCGAGCCGCTGCGCCGGATGGCGAAGTGGATCGTCGAGGAGTCGTGCGACCCGGAGCGGGTGTTCCCGATGTGGAAGTTGCCCGCATGGAACTCGTAGGGCGGATCAGCGAAGCGTAATCCGCCTACTGGCGGAATACGGCCTTGCGGCCTATTCCGCCCTACCGCCCTATTCCGCCCTACGCCCGCCCCAACAGCACCTGCCCGGGACGGCACGCCGCCTCCAGCGCGACCCGCTGCGCGGCGTCCAGCTCGAGCGCCCGGCGCTCCGGCACGCCGCGGACGAGCCGCGCCGCGCGTTCGATCCAGTCGCCGCCGTCGGGCAGATCGAAGAACGCGGCGATCCCGATCAACACCTCGCGCGGGCGCTCGACCAGGTCCTCGAAGCGCACCTCGGCGTACTCGTCCACGCCGACGTGGCGAAGCGCGCGATAGCCGTGCAGCACCTGATCGCACCAGTAGCGCCCGAACACCTCCGGCGGTGGCCGCGACGCGAGCACGCACGAGATCGGGTCGCGGCCGGTCGGCGCGGCGTGCAGGTCGAGCGGCCCGAGGTCGACCAGGCGCGCGCCGTCGTCGAGCGGCGCGTCGTAGAGCAGCGAGATCGGCAGGCGATACGCGTGGTGGTGCACCATCGACAGCGCGGCCTCGGGCCCGTCGCGGTGGATGTGCAGGAAGCGCGCCGCGGGAAAACTCGCGGCGAGCGCGCCCAGATAGTCGAACGAGGATCCCGAGCGCTCGAGCCAGAAGCGCCGGCCGAATCGCTCCACCAGCCACACAAACATCGCCCGATGGTGAGCAACCGCGGGCTGGCGCGGATGCTCCGCGACGCGTGCCATCACCTCGTCGAACAGCGCATCCGGATCATCCGATAGGCGCGGCAGCATCGCCACCAGGATCCAAGGCAGCGGCTGGTCGCGGCGGTAGCGGCACCGCGCGTCGAACGGATAGGTGATCTCCGCCACTGGATAACCCCGGCGCAGCACCGCGGTGACGAACGGCTGCTCGGCGGCGACCAGCTCGCCATAGGTCTTGCCATCGATCGG
>CAZPNB010000020.1:0-2706 GCA_964587305.1 uncultured Spirochaetales bacterium
CAGGCCGTGAAGCTCGGCATGGCGGCCGGTGTCTTTCCCGACGCGCAGCTCTTGGAGGCGACGCTGGCGGTCGCGCGCGAGATCGCGCAGCACCCGGTGTCGGCGCTCCAGGCCACCAAGCGCACGCTGTTGCGCGCGCACCGCGACGGGATCCGCGCCGCGTTCGAAGCCGAAGACCAGGGCATGAAGGAGCAGGCCGGCTCGCCCGAGAACATCGAGGCAGTGCGCGCGTTCATCGAGAAGCGCAAGCCGGTCTTCCGGCAGTTCCGCCGGCGGTCGGACGCGTAGCTCATTGCCGGCACCGCCCCCGGCGCTCCTCGGAAACTTCGAGCAGCACCCGTAGTTCTTGTAGGGTGGGTTAGGCCGAAGGCCGTAACCCACCAAGTCGGGACGCCCGCGAAGAGGCGGATTCCGCTTCAGGGGCGTGTGATTCGACGGGTGGAGACAACCGCCGCCGCTGACTCGAGTGAAGAGAGACCCGCCTCCTTATGCCGTCGAGTCGAGCCGGCGGCACCGCTCCGGTTCGCTACCACCATCGCCGCTGGCTCACGGCGAACTGGATTCGAATCCAGTAGCGGGCGCCGCCACGGACCGACGCATCGGGGCGTTCCGCGTGCGCCGTCGGGCGCGAGATCGCGCGATACCCAGTGTCGGCGCTCCAGGCCACCAAGCGCACGGAACGAACCTGCGCGGTAAGGCTGGCCCGCAGGGAACCGCTACTCGCCCGAGTGGATTCGACTCGGCTCACACCCGCGCTGAGGAGACCTCCAATGAAATCGACAGTTTGGCCGCTCTTGCGGGTAGCCTGGCCCCGTCGTTCCCCGCCGGCGTGCGCCAAGCGTTGAAATCGGGCCGAGACTCACCTGCGGGGGCGCACCAGGATCGTCCAGGCGGCGCGATCTCGGCCTGGGCTGCCCGGTTTCTCAGCCAGAGAGCACCTGACCTGACGAATGTTGTTATGACCATGTATCTGGTCTAGTTTCTGATCATGAAGAAGGTCAATATCCAAGAGGCCAAAACCCATCTCTCGCGTTATCTCGACCGCGTCGAACGTGGCGAGACGATCGTGATCTGCCGCCGGAACGAGCCGATCGCGGAAATCAGGCCGCTGCGGCGCCCACGCGCGAAGCCGCGTCCGATCGGTCTTGCCAAGGGCACGTTCCGCGTGCCGTCCTCGTTCTTCGAGCCGCTGCCCGAGGAGGTCGTGCGCTCCTTCGAGGGCGGGGGGACGTGAAGCTACTGCTCGACACGGTGACTTTCCTTTGGCTCGTCGCCGAGCCCGAGCGATTGACCGAGACGGTACGCGACGCGTGCGTGGATCCGGCCGGCGATGTGTACTTGAGCGCCGTATCCGCGTGGGAGATCGCCGTGAAGCACGCGCTCGGCCGGTTGCCGCTGCCCGAGGCCCCGGAGCGCTTCGTGCCCCGCGAGCGAGACCGGCATGGGATCGAAAGCCTCGCTCTCGACGAGGATTCGACGCTGCAACTAACGAGATTGCCTGCGCTCCACCGCGATCCGTTCGATCGCATGTTGATCTGTCAGTCGATCACGCACGGGCTCGTGCTGGCGACGTCCGATGTCGAGATCGCCCGCTATCCGATCCGCACGCTGTGGTGACGTCTGTCACGACTCGCGCGCGAGGCGGATCCCCGGGTTTCGCTGGCGGTTTCACGGCGAACTGGATTCAAATCCAGTTGACGGCGGGTCGCCGCAACTGCGTCGTTGGAATCGCGCCATGTGCGGCTCCCCGAAGTCGATGCGCGCCCGCTGCTGATTGTGCGCGCGGCAGCGCAGCGTGATTCCATCGATCGGGTGCACCCTCGATCTGGACCACGCGTCTGCGTGGTCAAATTCTAGAAACTCTCGCGAGTCGCATCGCCGGCCACTGGACGAGACGAAGGTGCAGCGGCCGCCGTCACGCTGTGAGACGGCACGGCGGATCGCAGCGGGGATGTGGCGCGACGGCGTTTCGTTCGAGGTCGTGGGTGTTCGAGTGGGCCTTGGGGCCGAGGTCTCCGCGAACTTCTGCCTGCGCACTCGTTCGAGCAAGGTTTTGACCGCGCGAGCCGCCTGGATCCGCTTGTAGGCGACTCCCTCCGCGAAGTGGAGCACCCGCTGGCAGTAGACGAACATCGAGGAGCAGCCCTCCTCGAGAGACAGCCCGCGCGCATCCACCTCACCGAGATGCGCGAGCAGCTCGGCCTCGACCGCGTTGCCGCGCTGAACCAGCTCCCGCACCCGCACGAGCAGCTGGGCGTTCGGAAGCCCAGCGAGTGTTCCCGGCATGACTCGACCTCATAGGACGGTGGGGTGAGGTAAACGTGGAGCATAACATCGCGTCAAACCGCCTCTTGGAGCGCTCCGTGCGCGACGTTCTCTCCCTCGATCCACGATTTTGACCCGAAGTCTGAATCACGCGCGCGGAGAGCAAATCAGAACGTCTCAGGCAGAGAAATCAGGACGAGCTCGGCCACGGTCCGCTCCGCCGGAGAAAACGTGTCAATGCCTTCCCTCGAAATTCTTTCGGTCCTGAACAGGATTTGAATCCAGTTCCGGACACCGCCACGAACCGGCGCATCGGGGCGTTCTCCAGCAGGTGATCGGCTCGCAGCGCGCAGCCGAGCTCTTCTACACCGCCGAGTGGATCGACGCCGGGCAGGCCGTGAAGCTCGGCATGGCGGCCGGTGTCTTTCCCGACGCGCAGCT
>CAZPNB010000021.1:0-10688 GCA_964587305.1 uncultured Spirochaetales bacterium
GGCCCGGGCGGCCTGACCAGCGTCTCGAAGCGGGACGAGACCCGGAGTCTCTGAACGCGCACCGCGCCGATCTCGATGATCGCGTCCCGCGAGCTGGACAGCCCCGTGGTCTCGAGATCGACGACAATGAAGCAGCCCCGCTCGAGCCGCGTTGCAGCAACCGCGCTCTCTTCGGCAGGGCGCAGCTCGTGCGGCCCGAGACTCTCCGGCAGCGTTTCCGGGCGCGCGCCAAGCACACCCGCCACGAGACGGCGCGCCACCTCGGTGGTGGGCGGGCCCGCGAGGACCAGCAGGCGCCGCGCGAGCTCGACCAACGCCACCGGCTCTCCGGCCGCGCGCATCGCACCGAGCAGACGGCGCATGCCATCGGGCACAGCGGAGCCGGTCTCCAGATTCCGCGTCGTCCCACCGCGCTCCACCGCATCCATTGCGCGTTGCCGTTCTCTCGTACCCGCACCGAAGCATGGCAGAGGCAGGTTCGGCACACTGAACGCACCACCGCCCGCGGTCGCGACGAACCGCGCGGGAGGCATCGCGTCTCTCGCGTTCAGGCGGGGGGGTGGTTTCGCCGATCGTATCACACGCGTGGTGGCGAGCTGCGCGCGCCGGTCGGCTTCGGAGGAATGCGTGCGACGATCGACGTTCCTGGCGATTGCAGTCTCGGGGCTGCACGTCGCCGCCACGGCGACCGCCGAAGCGCCCGCGATCGCGCGTCCGGGTCTGGCGCGCATCGGAATCTCGGCAGCGGATGCGCGCGGCATCGTGTTCTTCCTGAAGAGCGATCTCGCGCACGGAATGGTGGCGGTGGGCACCGGTCACAGCTTGACGCTGGACGCGCTCGCGCGGGCCGGACGTGTGGAGCTGGTGCTGCCCCGCTCGCTCTCCCAGGTGGCGTCCGCCGAGCGCTTCGCGGTGCCGCCGGGACGTCCCTTCAGCGCGCCCGGCGGGACGCTGCGCGAGGACTTCGCCGTCTTCTTGCTCGCCAGCGCGCCGCGCGGCGTGCGGGCGCTGGAGGCCGAAGTGCAAGCGCAGCTCGCCGCTGGCGCGCGCGTGCGTCTCTTGGGACCGTCGACGCGCGGTCGACGCGACGAGCAGGATGCATTCGGAACGGTCGCGGCCGCCACGGCCGAGCGCATCGAGATCGACCTCGATCTCGCGCGCTCGCTCGAAGGCTGGGGCGGCGCGCCGGTGCTGATCGCCGACACGGATCGCGTCGTGGGACTCGTCGAAGCCGCGGTGCCAGGTGCGGACGGGACGCGCGTGCTCGCGGCTCCGATCGGCGGCGTCCTCGATGCGCTCCGACAGCCGCTGGACGGCGGTGACGGCCGCGCGTTCGCGGCGTTCGTTCCCGACGCGGAGAAGCCGCCTGCTCCCGCGGCCGAAACCGCCCGGCCGCTCCGTGCGCCCGCACCGGTCGAACGGCGTGCGCTGATCCAGCCGATGGCCGGGAACGCCACGAACCTCGAGCTCGAGATCGAATATCCCCCCGACGGCGCGGAGGTGTCGACGACCGTGTGCGGCACCTTCGTCGCCGGGCGCGCGCAGGCGACGCGCGGAACGCCCCGTCGCTTCGATGTGATCCTGGTCGTCGACACGTCGCGTTCGACGATCGACGCGGCCGGGACCGACGTGAACGGCAATGGCGAGGTCGGTGCCGCGCGACTCGGTAGCCTCGGCGCGATCTTCGGCGCCGGCCTGACCGACGACGGAGACTCGATCCTCGCCGCAGAGATCGCGGCGGCACGTCAGGTGCTCAGCGGCCTCGATCCACGCAGCACCCGCGTCGGCTTGGTGGCGTTCGCCGGTGACCCGGTCGGGGAAACCAACCGCCATGCCGAGCGCAAACCGGCGTTCACCGTAGAGGGCTTGACTCGCGATTACTCGCGCATCGAGAGCGGGCTCGACGAGCTGTTGGCGACGGAACCCGAGGGCAGCACCCACATGGCCGCGGGGGTTGATCAGGCCACGATCGAGCTGAACAGCTTGCGCGGCTCCTATTCGGTGCCGGACCCCGACAGCGAGAAGATCGTCTTCTTCTTCACCGATGGCCAGCCCACACTTCCCTACGGACCCGACGCGGAAGCCGACAACGTGCGCGCCGTGCTGAGGGCCGCAAACCGCGCGCATCGCGGACACATCCGGATCCATTCCTTCGCGATCGGGCCGGAGGCGCTCGAGGGGCCGATCGCGGCCGTGGAGATGGCGAGCCGCACGCGCGGCTACTTCACTCCGGTGCGCAATCCGGGCGACCTGGTCGACATTGTCGAGGAGGTGAGCTTCGCCGACATCGAGAAGGTGACGCTCGAGCACGCGGTGACGCGCGCCGAGGCGCATCCCTTCCGGCTGACCGCCGACGGGTCGTGGGCCGGCTTCGTCGAGCTGCAGCCGGGCCGCAACACGATCCGCGCGGAGGCAGTCGCCGACGAGGGCGCGTCGGCGGAGCGCCGCATCCAGGTGTCGCTGGTCGATGCACCCGCGAAGGACGCCCCGCTGCCGGCCGAGCTCGTCGTGCAGCGCAATCGACTGCTCGAGGATTGCCTGCTGGTCGCCAAGCAGCAGCGGCTGGATCGCGAGCGCGAACGCAACCAGGAGATCCGACGCGCGCTCCAGCTCGAGATCGAGCGCGAGCGCGGCAAGGCGCGCGAGCGCGCCGACCAGCAGCGCAAGTCACTCGATCTCGAGGGCGAGACCGACATCGAGGAGAGCGACGAGGAGTAGCCCGTCACCGCCGGGCGGTGTGCAGCGGGTCGCGCTCGACGGTGAAGTCGCGGCTCTCGGTGAAGACCTTGAGCGGCTTCCAGCCGGGCACTTCGGACATGCGGGGCATCCCCGTGGTCATGGCGCCGGTGGGATCGATGACCCACGGATCGTCCGGAGTCTCGAACCAGAGCGTCACCATATGGTGCTGCCCGTCGGCGGAGCGCACGACGATTGCGCGGAAGACCTCGTCGTCGCGGAAGCCGAGGTCGCGCAGGAAGTGGAACGCGAGCAGCTCGAGGCCGTCGCAGTCGTCGCCGTTGGTGCGGAACGTCTCCTCGAACGTGGCCCAGTGGTCGAAGGCGCCATCGGCGACGTAATGATCGCGCGACTGGGCCTGGATCCAGCCGGCCAGGTCACTCGCGAGCTGGCGCTTTCGCTGTGCGCGAAACGCATCGTACTTCGAGCGCAAGAGGCCGCGCTCCGCGGGATCGACGCGCGGGGGCTCCGCGGCGACCGACGCGGGCTCCTTCGCCTCCCGCTCTCGCTGTTGCCAGCCGCGGATCTTCCGACTCCACGCGTCGTCGGACGCGGGTGGCGCGAAGTAGCTGAGGCTTCCGTCGTCCGGGATCGGCGTCCGACAGCCGCCCACCGCGATCAAGAGCGCTCCGAGCAGCAGGCCGAGCATCGCCCGATCCCAACCCCGTGCTCCGCGACGGACTCCCATGCACCCGCCTATCGGCGGTCAGCGGTCCGTACCTAAGTCACCGGAATCACATTGGATTCTTAGAATCTGGCGTTCCCATTCCGGGACGGGCTGCGAGGCCGAAACTTGCCGGCCCCTGCGCCGGAAGCCGTGCGGCAGCGATGGCGGGCCGCTGCGTGGGCTACGCCGGGACGTTGCAGGACCGCGCGAGCCCGAACAGCACCACCAAGTAGAGCACGATCACCGGAATGCCGCCGAAGATGTAGAGGAGCGAGACGACGTCGACCTTGCCGTGCGGCTGCTGTTCCTCGTCGTCAGCCATTCCGATACTCCTCCTGGGCTTCCTGTCCGGAGCCGCGGAGCCTAGCGGCCTTCGCCGCGGGCGTCGACGGTGGGTGCGGGCCGCAGCGCTCGCACGCTCGCCACGAGCTGTCGATAGCGCGCGGCGCTTTCGTCATCCCAGGTGAGCCCGAAGTCGCGGCGCAGGCGCGCGGGCAGCAGTGCTGCGGTGATCAACGGGACCGGACCGCGGTCGAAGCCGGGCGTTTCGAGCACCGCCATCGCGATCTCGCGCGCGGCGGCGCCGACCGTCAGCGTGTCGCCCGCTACGATGCTTTCGAACCAGCGACGGAACGACACCGGGTCGCCGGGTGTGCGGTCGGCGGGAGCGCCCAACAGAAGCGCGAGTGCGCGTTGATCGCGGTGATACTCGGCCAACGCTCGCGCGTCGAGAGGGCCGACGAAGTCGCGGTAGACGGCGAGCGCGGTGTCGACGAGCGTCGCCCAGACCCAGAGCACCAGATCGGGATCGCGGCCGTGATACGGCGTACCCGAAGCGAAGGGTCCCACCGCTGCGGCCAGGTGACCACGCACGCGCTCGTGGGAGCGTGCGACACCGCGGGCCGCTGCGAGGGCCGCATCGCGCGGTGCGAGCGCCAGCGCCGTGACGGCCGCGAGCGTCCGTTGCAGGCGTCCGAACGGATCGCCGCGGAAGTCCGAGTGGTCCGCCACGCCGGCCGCCACCAGCGGATGCGCCACCTCGAGCAAGAGCGCGCACCCGCCGCCGAACAACACGGCCGGCTCGCGACTCACTCGTCGCAGCCAGCCGTCCTCACGGAACAGCCCCTCGGCGGGCGGAAGCGACGCGTCGATGCCCGCGTGTGCGAGCAGTGCGGCGTCCTCCGCGGGCAGTGATGCGTGCACCTCGTTAGCCTAGTTTGTCTGACTTCGTTCGGCCGTCCCGTCTAAACTTCGCTCGGATTCGCCTCGCTGCGCGCCAGACGGCTTGCACTCGCCGCGTGGAGGCCGACTCTCTCGACTCGGCCTGCTGGCGACAATCGGCGGGACCAAGAGAGTCGGGGGGGGGTGGGGTGGACCTGCGGCGCCAGCTCGCGATTGTCGCCCTCGTTTACGTGATCGAGGGCTTCCCGATGGGCGTCTACCAGAACGTCCTCGGCTTCTACTTCCGCCGCCACGATGTGTCGCTCTCGTCGATCGGCCTGCTGAGCTTATTGGGATTCGCGTGGACCGCGAAGCCGCTCTGGTCGCCGGTCATCGAGCGCTTCGGCGCGAGACAAGACTGGATCCGTGCGTCGCTAGTCGCGATGGCGTTCGCACTGGCGGGAATCGCTGGGCTGCCGGCCAACCCGATCGGGCCCGCGCTCTGGACGGTGGTGGCGATCTATTGCCTGGCCTCGGCCACTCAGGACATCGCGATCGATGGCTACACGATCGGGCTCGTCGACCGCGGGCGCGAGGGACCTGCCAACGCGGTGCGCATGACCGCCTACCGCGCCGGGTTCGTCGCTTCCGGAAGCGGGCTGCTGCTGCTGCCGGGCTGGCTCGGCTGGGGCGAGACCTTCCTCGTCGGTGCTGCTCTTACATTGATGCTCGCGACCACATTGACGCTCGCGCCGCCGATCGCGCTGCCGCCCGCCGGCGAGCGGAAGCCGCTGCGCGCGCTGCGCGACTGGCTAGCGCGTCCCGGTGTCGGGTCGGTCGTCGCGTTCGTGGTCCTCTACCGGATCGGCGACAAGGCCATGGGGCCGATGCTGCCGACGTTCTGGGTGGACCGCGGCTTCAGCAACACCGAGTTCGCGCTGTTCTCGAGCTTCCTCGGCGCGTTCGCGACGATCGCTGGCGCGATCGCGGGCGGCGCGTGGGTGGCGCGCGCGGGAATCGTCTCCGCGCTGTGGATCACCGGCATCCTCGCGCTCGCCTCGAACCTCGTCTACGCCGCAGCCGCAGCGTGGCCCGAGAGCGACCGCCTCGGCGTGTACGCCGCGTCGGTGCTGGAGGCGGTGAGCAGCGGCGCCGTCGGGGCCGCCTTCGTCTCCTATCTGATGCGGATCTGCGAGCAGCAACACGCTGCCGTTCAATACGCGGTGCTCACCGGGCTCTACACCTCGCTCGGCACATTGCTGGCCAGCGCCTCGGGGCGGATCACCGAGGCGACGGGCTATGCCAGCTACTTCGCGCTCACCGCCGCCTTCGCCGCGCCTGCGTTCGTCTTCCTGGCCCGCGCGGCGCGCTGGATGCAGCCCGCGCCCGAGATCGGGTCGCGCTCGGAATAGACCGCGCGCGCGGCGCCTGGCAAGCTAAGACCCGGGAGCCGCATCCTCGTGCCACGGCTCTCGCCAATCAGACGGTACCCCGGCCAGACTCGCCTCGACTTCCAGCTCACGCAGACGCCGTTCCGCCCGACCCACGTCTTCGCGGTGGCGGCGGATATCCTGGCGCAGCTTGTAGCTGACCGGCGAGTTCTCGGCCGTCGGCTGTGCCCCCGGCGCGGCCATCTGCCAGCTCTCCGTGTTGCGGGCGATCGCCTCGAGCTCGGTCTGACTGCGGGCGAGCGCTGCGCGGGCCTCGTCCAGATCGGTGCGGACTGCCGCGAAGCGGTCTTCCCAGCGCTTTCGCTCCAGGCCGACGCCTTCCCCCGGATGCGACCCGGTGTCACTCGGCAGCCGGAAGAGCGCGTCGTACGCGACCGGGGGCGCGAGTGCCGGTTCGGCGGCTTCGACTGGAGCCGCTTCCCCTTCGGCCCCCGAGGAGCCGGCCGACAGCGCGACCAGCACCCCGATGACGACCAGCCGGCGTCGCGATCCGGATTGCAGCGCCATGCGCCGCAGTCTAGCGGACGGCCTGCGGGCGCAGTCCGGCACCCCAGGGGCCACAGAGCAGGCGCGCGCCGCCGCGCGGGTCGGGTTCCATGTCAAGGCAGCTCGCGATCCGCCGATAACCCAACCGGAGCCCGCGTGGGGTCAGACCATCCGTCGCGGAGGGTGCGGAAGGAATGGATCGGGAGAAGCTGTATCGCCTCCTGCGCCTGGGCCTGGAGAAGGGCGCATCCGACATCCATTTCCAGGTCGGCTACCTGCCCCTCTATCGATTCAACGGGGATCTGGTCGAGCTCCGCTACAAGGTGCTCACCGATACCGACACCGAGGCGATCTCCAAGCTACTGCTGGCCAGTGATCCGCGGCAGTCGACGATGGACTTCGACGAAGTCGACCTGGCCTTCGAGCTGCCCAACGAGGGTCGCTTTCGCGTCAACGTCTCCCGCCAGCGCCGCTTCTACAACGTCGTCCTGCGCGTCATCCCGCTCGAGATCCGTTCCTTCGAGCAGCTGAACCTCCCGAACGTGCTGCGCGACATCGCGCAGATCCGCCGCGGCTGCGTGCTGGTGACCGGTGCGACCGGGATGGGCAAGTCAACCACGCTCGCCACGATCATCGAAGAGGTCAACAAGGTCCGGAAGGCCAAGATCGTCACGATCGAGGACCCGATCGAGTTCGTCTTCACGCACGACAAGAGCATCATCACGCAGCGTGAGGTCGGTACCGATACGCGATCCTTCCCGACCGCGCTGCACTCGGCCCTTCGCCAGGATCCCGACGTCATCATGGTCGGCGAGATGCGCGACCACGAGACCGTCGACACGGCGCTCAAGGCGGCCGAGACCGGGCACATGGTGTTCTCTTCGATCCACACCGCCGACGTCACATCGACGATCAACCGCCTGGTTTCATTCTTCCCGCCCGAGGAGCAGATGCAGGTGCGTGCCCGAGTGGCGGACAATGTACGCGCGATCGTTTCACTGCGTCTGCTGCCCAACAAGAAGGGTACCGCTCGGGTACCCGCGGTGGAGCTCATGGTGAGCACGCGCAGCATCCAGGAATGCATCAAAGACCCGGCGAAGACCCACGAGATCACCGAGTACATCGGACGGGCCCGGCCCGAAGGGATGCAGACCTTCGATCAGCATCTGCTCGATCTGCTGCGCGCGAACAAGATCTCCGTCGAGGTCGCGATGGCGGCCGCCTCGAACCCGACGGACTTCAAGACCGAGCCCGCACTCGAAGGCGGCGATCCGGACGACCGAGGGGCCGTGGAGCGAGTCCTCGAGCCGATGGAGCTCGAGTCGGACGAGCGCTTCTGAGCGGGGAGGCAATGCCAGTGAGCGTACCCGCAGATCCCCCTCACGAACTCGCCCGAGCGCTGCGGCTCGCGGCCACGCGCGTGGTCACGGCGCTCGACGGAGGCGTCGCGCTCGTGTTCGCGGCGGGAGAGGCGGACCCCCAGGACGTCCGGCTGCGCGCGGCGGCGGGTTTCGCCGCGCCGGAAGACGCCCGCGCAGCAGGAACTGCCCTCGCACCGCACGCGCGCAGCGCGCTACAGGGTCTCGGAGTTTGCGAGATCTCGGCCGGCGACCTCTCGCTGGGTGCTCGCGCTGCGGGGGGCGTTTACGTGCATCCGGTGCTCGTGGGCAGGCAGCTCCATGGCGCGGTCGCGGTCGGATCGCCCGGGAAGCCCACCGCAGCTCAGAACGAACGCGTCGCCGAGATCGTCGAGACGATCGCGCTCCACTTCGAACACACGCGCCTCGAGCAGGAATGTGCCGCGCTGCGGTCGAAGCTCGAGAACGGCGGTGTCGACGACGGAGAGCGGGGAGACGAGGTGTTGCGGCTCTCCGAGGCGTTGTTCGCTCAGGACATCGAGCTCCTGCGCAGCACCGAGAAGCTGGGGAAGATCGAGCGCCTCAAGAACGACTTCATCGAGAAGATGAGCCGCGAGCTCCGAACCCCGCTCAACAGCATCATCGAGGCGATCATCTCGGTGCTGACCGGCGAGGACGACTCCCTATCGGAGGGCGCCAAGACCGCGCTACGCAGCTCGCTGGACGAGGGCAGCGCCTTCCTGCGCACGCTCCAGAACATCCTCGACCTGTGGAAGATCAAGCAGGGCGAGCTGCCCGTCGAGTCCCAGGACGTCAACTTCCGCGAGCTGGTGGACGAGGCGATCTTCAGCATCCAGGAGTCGGTGGGCGAGAGGCCGCTGCGCATCGAGACTGAGCTCACCGAACCCTTCCCGCGTCTGCGCACCGATCTCACCAAGCTGAATCAGATCCTGTTTCTACTGCTCGACAACGCCGCCAAGTTCACTCCCGAAGGCACGATCGTGATCCGCGGTCGGGTGAGCGAAGGACAGCTCTCGGTGGCGATCCAAGACAACGGCATCGGGATCTGCCACGATGATCTGCAATTCGTCTTCGACGAGTTCTTCCAGGTCGACGAGCCGTCTTCCCAGAAGTACCGTGGTGCGGGACTCGGGCTGACGCTGGTGCGCGACCTGATCGCGCTACTCGGCGGCGAGATCTCGATCCAGAGCGACATTGGCCACGGCACGACCGTCGCGTTCTCGATCCCACTCCAGAGCGCCTGAGCTCGGCCCGGCTCGAGCACTTCAGTCCGCGGGTTCCTCGTTCGGGTAGTCGGGCTTGATGAAGCCCGCCGCGATCTCTCGGAGCGCGACGACCACCTCTTTGTTGTCCTCGGCGGCGACCAGCGGGCGGGCACCTTTCTTCAGCTGCTTGGTCCGGATCGATGCCATCTGCACCAGATGGAAGCGATTCGGAACCTTCTCGGTGCAGTCTTCGACGGTGATGCGAGCCATGCAAAACCCCGGGTTGGAGCGGGCCGGACGCTAGAACACAGCCATAGATAAGGAAACCCCGGCCGACGCAACGCCGGCCGGGGTCCTCGGACCTTCCGAAGAAGGCCGATTCGATCGTCAGCCTACCGCTTCTTGCGGCGGGCCTTCTTGCGGGTGGCCTTCTTGCCAGCCGCCTTCTTCTTGCGGCGGCCCTTCTTGCGAACCGCCTTCTTGCTAGACGCCTTCTTCTTTCGAGCTGCCATAACTGGGTCACCCCCCTGTTCGTATTGCTCGATGCCCACGGGCTGTGCGTCCACGGTCAGCCAGGTCGGAGACGGAGTCCCCTCGCTGTCTCTCGGGCATACAGCCAGTCGGATCTGCCTCCTATCGGAGTCCGCGGCGCACCACTTGAAGGCAATCTGCCTTCGTTCTCTCTAGAAACCGCGGGCCTAGAGCAACTCTTGCGGGTGACGCTAACACCGTTTTTTCTCACTCGTCAAGATACAATCGCAAAAAAAACAAGATGATGCGCTCTCAAATTGCGGGCCCGGAACCGGATCGGGCCCTCAAATCGCGCGGGTGCTCCAGGTGATCGGTGCGGCTCCACCTGCCCGATCGCAGCTGCGCGGCAACCGGCGGGGCTCTCGCTCCGGAGTTGACTTCCCTCGACCGAGCGACTAACCACTGGCCGCCGCCGTCGTGCGGGCTACCGAGGAATCGCGTTGGGCAGCGTCATCAAGAAACGCCGGAAGAAGATGCGCAAGCACAAGAAGCGCAAGCTGCTCCGGCGGGCTCGCCACAAGCGGAAGCGCTGATCGCCTGCGCGGCGATCAATGGCGACCGTCACAGGCTCGGTGAGGGCTCCGGCTCGGGCTCCGGTCGCATCCGCGCGCGTTCGCTCATCCTGCCTAGCCAGCGGTTGAGCTTGTTCTCGCGGCGGAGAAAGCTGAGCGGCGGACGTCGGCGCACGCCGAGGCGACGCAACGCGTCGCTGATCTCCTGGTTGTCGGGATCGATCATCAAACCGCGCCGGAGCAGACGCAGCGCCTCCGCCCTGAAGCCGAACGCGAGATGTAAGCGCGCCAGGTTGTGGTAGTGGACGGGGTCGAAGAACTCGTCGCGCGCGGCGGAGCGACACAGCTCGAGGGCCTGCTCCCAGCGGCGCTCGCACAGACCGAGCGAAAGTCCGTAGAAGGAGCGATAGCTCGCGGACCCGGGATCCAGGCGATGAGCGGCCCGGAAGTGAGCGAGCGCGCGCTCGAGGGCCTCGTCTCGGAGCTCCTCGCGTCCCTGGCGAAAATGCTCCTGGGCGCTCGCTTGGCTGCTCATCGGGAAGCGCGCTCCTGAACCAGCA
>CAZPNB010000022.1:0-5055 GCA_964587305.1 uncultured Spirochaetales bacterium
CGGATGCGCACGAACGCTGCGAGCGGCCCGGACCCCCACGGCTTTCGGCTGACCGTCGGACTGCGGCTCTTGCTCGCGCTCGCGGGCCTCGTCACGTTCTCCACCGCGGTAGCGCTCTCGCTCCAGGATCGGGCGCTTGCGCGCGATCTGGAGCAGGCCGCCGCCGAACGCCTCGACCGCGCCGCCCGCGCCGCGGAGCGGCTGGTCGCGTCCCACGTCGCCTCGCTCGAGGAGCGCTATCGGGCGATCTCCGGTACGCCCCAGCTGCGCGCCAATCTGGAGGTCCAGCACGCGCCCACGCTGGCGTTCTACGCGAGCGACCTGCGGCAGCGCGAGGGCGCGCGCCTGCTCGTGTTCGTCGATCGCGAGGATCGGGCGATCGCGGCGGCGGGCGACGAGCCGCTGATCGCTGCCGCGGTCGCGACACAACACAGTGGCCTCTCTGCGCAGAAGGGCGTTCCGTACTTCGTCACCACGACGGTGCTGTCGTCGGGTGCCGGCCCGGTCGGGCGCCTCGTCGCCGTCGACGCAGTGGACGAGCGGCTCGTCGCGAGCTGGTCCGAGCTGTGCGGAGCTCCGCTCGCTTTCCATACACCGGCGCCCGCGGTGGAGTTCGCGCGCGTCGTCGCGTCGCTGCCCGGCCTCACGCTCTCGGTCGCCGCAGACCTCGGCGCCGAGCGCGCGGCGCTGCGCCACTCGCGCGTCAACCTGGTGCTCGCGGGCGCCGTCTCGCTGGTGCTATCGCTCCTCGCGTCGGGTTTGTTCGCGCGCAGCTTCGTGCGCCCGATTCGCGCGATCCAGCTCGCGACCGAGCGGATCCGCGGCGGCGACTTCGCCACCCGGATCGCCAGCACGCGCCAGGACGAGATCGGTGACGTCGCTCGCGCCTTCGACGCGATGTCGGGCCACCTGCACCAGTCGCGCGCGCAGGTGGCAGATCAGCTGGTGGAGCTGACGCGCAGCCGCGCACACCTGGACAACGCACAGCGCCGCGCGCGGATCGGCAGCTACGAACTCGACCTGGTGAGCGGCCAGATCGAGTGCTCGAGCCAGCTGCTCGCGCTCTACCGCCTCGAGAGCTACGACAAGCCGCTCGACCTCCCGCTGCTGCTCTCCCGGGTCCATCCCGACGATCGAAGCGATCTCGAAGAGTCCGTCGGCATGGCGATCCGCCAGGGCAAACCTATCTCCGTCGACTTCCGCGTCGTGCACCCCGACGAGAGCGTGCGCCTGGTCCACAGCGAGGCGACCGTGGTGCACGACGGCGACGGCCGTCCGGTGCGGCTGGAGGGCGACACCCAGGACGTCACCGAGCGGCGACACGCCGAGGACCAGATCCGCTTCCTCGCCTATCACGACGGGCTGACCGGGCTCGGCAACCGCAGGATGTTCACCGAGCGGCTGCGGGTCGCGATCGAGAGCGCCCGGCGCCGCGGCAAGCTGCTCGGGGTGCTGTTCCTGGACCTCGACCACTTCAAGCGCATCAACGATACGCTCGGGCACACCGTCGGCGACGAGCTGTTGCGCGGAGTCGCCGAACGCATCGTCCAATGCGTTCGAGCCAGCGACACGATCACGCGAACGGAGTCGGATTTCGAGAGCGCGATCTCGCGGCTGGGCGGCGACGAGTTCACGATCCTCGTCGATCAGATCGACGATCCCCAGGGCCTGTCGCTGGTCGCGGCCCGGATCCTCGAGCTGCTCACCCGCCCGTTCGCGCTGGGCAGACACGAAGTGGTCGTGGGAGCCAGCATCGGGATCGCAGCCTGGCCGCACGACGGCGATGACGTGGACACGCTGCTGCGCAACGCCGACTCGGCGATGTATCACGCGAAGCAACACGGGCGCAATCAGTACCAGTTCTACACCGAGTCGATGAACGCGGCGGCGCTGCGCCGGCTCGAGCTCGAGCAGCGGATGCGGACGGGCCTCTTGCAGGGAGAGCTCGAAGTGCACTACCAGCCGAAGCTCGATCTGCGCAGCCAGACGGTCACCGGCTTCGAGGCGCTGGTGCGCTGGCGCGACCCGGAGCGCGGACTGGTCCTGCCCGGCGCATTCATCCAGGTCGCCGAGCAGACCGGCATGATCGTCGCGATCGGGCGCTGCGTCCTCGAAGAGGTCTGCCGGCAGATCGCGCGCTGGGAACGCGACGGTGCCGGCCTCCAGGGCATGAAGCGCGTGTCGGTCAACGTCTCGGCGCGCCAGTTCGAGAGCGGTGACCTCGTCGAGACCGTGCGCCAGGTCCTCGCCGAGACGGGAGCTCCGGCCGACCGCCTCGAGCTCGAGATCACCGAGAGCATCGTGATGCATGACGAGAAGGCGGTGATCGCCACGCTCGACGAGCTGCGCGCGATGGGTGTCGCGGTATCGCTCGACGACTTCGGCACCGGCTACTCCTCGCTGAGCTACCTGCGCAGCCTGCCGGTCGACACGTTGAAGATCGACATGGCGTTCGTGCACAGCATCACCTCGAACGATCAGGACGCCGCGTTGACGGCGGCGATCGTCTCGATGGGCAAGGCCCGCGGGCTGCGTGTGATCGCCGAGGGAGTCGAGACGGCGGAGCAGCGCCGGCTGTTGCACTCGTTCGGCTGCGACGAGATTCAGGGCTTCCTGATCGCCGCCGCGTTGCCCGCCGACGAGGCCACCCGGGTTCGCGGCGCGACGTTCAGCGTCGACGACTGAGGCGCCCGTTCAGGCGCCCGCCTTCGCTCGCCTTCGGCTCGCTGCGCGTCAGCCGACTCTCGAGTCGTCCTCCTTGCTGACGGCGCGCCGATCACCCAGTCGACGACCACCGTCTGGCCGGCGGCGACCTCGATCTCCCGCTGGGTCACCGGCAGCCGCTCCGCCCAGAACACCGCGCGGTAGCGCCCGGGTCGCACGTCGGAGAGTGCGTAGTCGCCGCTCGGGCTCACCGTGTCGAACCACCGCGTGGGCACGACCAGGATCGTCGCGTTCATCGACTCGTGGATCGAGCAGTACATCTTCACGACGCCCGCGGCGCGCAGCGTCAGCGTTCGTGTCTCCCCGGCCGGATACAGGCCGAGATCGAAGTCGTTCGGCCGGGAGTAGGAGAAGACGTTGTGGTAGATGGCGTCGTCGTTGGCCATCTCGACCGATTGCCCCGCCACGACGACCAAAAAGGGCGGCGAGAAGCGCGCGTCGCGCTGATGCATGCTGGGCACCGCGGTGGGAGCGCTGGGCGGCGCGGTTTCGTCCAGCGGCTCGAGATAGACCACGACCGGCGCGACAGTGGCCAGCGGCAAGCCCTCGACGCCGAGCGCGACTCTTCCGCGCACGCCGCCGCTCGGATCGGCGAGCACACCATCGACTCCTCCGAGCAGGAGCGCGGCGCAGAAGAGCGGTGCCGCGGCGCCCGGCCGCATCTAGAAGGCGACCCCGACGTCGAACGCGAACCAGTGCTCGTCCTCGATCTGGGACCGGATGCTCGGGGTGACGCCGCGGACCAGATCGATGTCCTGGAACGCGTATTCGCCGCGCAGCCGCACGTAGTCGCCGATCCGGACGCCGAGCGCGGCCGACAGCTCGTTCAGATCTCGCATGTTGAAGCCGAGGGTGCCGGATTGGCGGTTGTCGAGCAGATAGCCGCGACTGCCGTCGTTCGTCGTGAGGCCGTTCGCGCGCAGCGCCAGGTACAGCGGGTCGAGCGCGCGCGACACCAGCCGACCCTCGGCGACGACCTCTGCGATCCAGTAGTAGAGATTGCGGTCGTACGGTCCCGAGCCCGAGGACTCGATGTGATACTGCCCGCTCGAAAGCCACACCCGCAGCCCGTCGAGCGGCTTCACCACCGCGTCCGCTCCCACCAGCCAGGTGTGATCGATCACGTTCGGGCCGTCGGCGACCGGCAGCCCGTCGACGAAGTTCGGCACCGCGGTCCGCGATCCGAAGGCCATCGCCCACGTCTCACCCAGCCACAGCGCGCCCGGAGCTGCGGCGCTCGTGCGGCCGATCTCGCCGGACACGAGCCCGCTCGCGGAGAGGTGCAGCCAGGGCCACGGATCGGTGAACAGCTTGAGCGTGCCCTGGGGGTCCGTGTTCGTGTCGGTATTGAATCGGGTGTCGCCGTTCGAGATCGACGCGACGTAGCCGAAGCGTCGCTGTGACTCCTGTCCGGAGATGCGGACCCCCTCGTCCCACCACCAGGGTCCGCCGACCGTGTTCGAGATGAACGGGTTGTCGCGATAGCCCTTGCTAAAGCGCAGATAGTTCTCGCCGACCGGAATCTGGAAGCGGCCGACCTGGGCGTTCAGCCAGGAGCTGCCCGCGAGGCCCTGGAAATCCACGTACAGCTCGCCGACCTGATTCTGGAGCTCGCCGATCCGCACGAGATCCCACTCGAACGTCGTCCCGATCGCGCGCACGACGGTCGTGTCGGCGACCTCGACGTCCCGGGCCAGCTCGGCGTCGACGAACAGGCGCGCATCCCAGATCTCGAAGGCGCTCGAGTCCTCCGGTGTCAGCTGGCCGCGCCGGAAGTAGCCGGCGCTGGCGCTGCCGCCGAGGCGCACGCGCTGCGTCCAGTCGGGAAGCCAGCCGTCGCCGCTCTCCGCGTCCGTGCGCTCGGCCTCCTCGAGCTCGGCGACCCGGCGCTCGAGGGCCTCCATCCGATCGCTTTCGGCGTCGGGTGTCTCCTGCGCCGCCGCGGCGGCGGCAAATAGCAACGGCAACGCGGCGATCGAGCGCCGTTCAATGCGCATCATGGCCTTCTGTGCTCCGACCCACGCCGAGCTCGAAATCGGCGTGCGTGACAGCGCCGGGGCGCAGATCCACGACCACCGCGGAGGCCGGCAGGCGCGGGTGCCAGGCGCGCAACGTGAAACGGCCCGGAGGCAGATCGGTCAACGCGAAGCGGCCGTCCGCGTCCGGGCGCGCCCATGGCCCCGGGGAGACCCAGACGCGAGCCGGCTCGCCGGCGCCTAGCAGAAACACCTCGAGCGGTCCCGCGCGCTCGACGCGCAGCCGCAGCTCTGCGCCGGCCTCGATCCGCTCCACCCGATCGACTGCGGGCAGCGACACCACGACGGCGCGAGG
>CAZPNB010000023.1:0-3756 GCA_964587305.1 uncultured Spirochaetales bacterium
AAGCAGCAGGGCAAGGTGCGTTTCCTCGGCTTCTCGACCCACACGCCGAATCTGGTCGAGGTCACCAACCAGGCGATCGATTCGGGCCGCTTCGACGTGATGATGCTCGCCTACCACCACGGCATCTGGGCGCCGCTACCGGAGCTGATCCGGCGCGCGCGCAGCGAGCAGGACATGGGCGTGGTCGCGATGAAGACGCTGAAAGGCGCGAAGCACCGCGGCCTCGAGAACTTCCAGCCCTACGCCGACGCCTACTCCCAGGCGGCGCTGCGCTGGGTGCTCTCGAACCCCGACGTATCGGCCGCGGTGATCTCGTTCTTCGAGTTCCAACACGTCGACGAGTACCTGCAGGCGTCCGGCGGCACCGCGACGCCGGACGATCTCGCCGTCCTCGGCGAGTACGACCGGCAGATCACCGGCAGCTATTGCGGCCCCCATTGCGGCGCCTGCCTCAGCTCCTGTCCCGAAGGCCTGCCGATCCACGACGTGCTGCGCCACCGCATGTACTTCGAGGACTACGGCTGGGAGAAGGAAGGCATCCAGCGCTACGCGGCGCTCGCGAAGAACGCCAGCGTGTGCGCCGGCTGCAGCGCGCCGTGCATCGGCACCTGTCCGGTCGGTATCGACATCCAGGACCGCATGACCGGCGCGCACGAGCTGTTGACGCTCGGGTAGGGCGGATTAGCGAAGCGTAATCCGCCATTCTTCGCGGCGGCGGTGCACGTTGGCGGATTACGGCCTTTGGCCTAATCCGCCCTACGGATCGCGGCGACGAACGCCTTGTGCAGCACGTCGCCGATCCGCGCGCGCGTAGCACTGCCGTAGGTCTTGCGGAACGCGACGAGCGGGATGATCCCCTTCGCCATCGAGCGGTGACCGCCGCCGACGCCGAGCCCGTCGACCACGGCGCGCACCACCTCGCCGGCCGCGCGCACGTAGCCGACGTTGCGCACTGAGAACACGAGGTCGCCGCCGACGATCCCGGCGGCGATCGCCCACTCAGCGCCCTCGGCCTGGAGGCCCAGATCGGCCACCTGTGCGATCACGTCCTCGCGCACCCGTCCGAGCACCAGCACGTGGATGTCGTCGCGCACGCGGGTCTTGGCCAGCGCCCTGCCGAGCGCGCGCAGCGCGTCGGTCGGCAGCGCGGGGCGCTCGATCCGGCGAAGCAATGCCGGGCTGTGCAGCGGGTGCAGGAACGCAAACGCCGAAATGTCGTTCGGGCTCGTCTCGCGCCCCAGAAGCTGAGTGTCGCTCTTGATGCCGTAGGTGAGTGCTGTGGCGAGCCGTGGCCGCAGCTCCATGTCCGCCGCGCGCACGTACTCGGTGAGGATCGTCGCGGTGGCGCCGTAGCTCGGGCGGATGTCGCGGATCACCGCGTCGTAGCCCGCCCGCTCGGGGTGGTGGTCGATCACGACGTCCACGGAAAGCACGCGCGCGGGCGGGTTCTCGCCGAACACCGTCGGCTGCACGTCGATCAGCGCCAGCGCGTCGAACTCGGAGAGCTGTTCCGGCGCGACGGTGCGGATCTCCAGACCGAGCGCGCGCACCATCGCGATGTTCTCGGGCCGCTTCACCTCGCCGAACGAGATCAGCGGCGCCGTCGGAGCGCGGCGCCCGAGCACCGCGCGCAACGCGTAGCCGCCGGCGATTCCGTCCGGGTCCGGGTCGGGCTGGAGCAGGATCCCGAGCTTCTCGCGCCGCTCGAGCAGCGATCGGATCGCCACCACCCGGCGCAGATTGCCGAGCATCGAGAACTCGTCGTCGACGTCGTCCCGGATCAGCGAGCGCAGCCCGGTCGCGCGCAGACACGGATGAGAGGGCAGTGCCGCCGGGTCGACCGAGTCGGACAGGACGAGCACCGGCGCCTGGGGTGCGGCCGCGGACACGATCGCGACCGCAGAGCGCGCGAACGCCGCGTCTTCGGTGACGAACGCGAACTCGTCGTCCGGCTTCGCGCCGAGCTTGGTGATCGCCTCGGCGCTCAGACCGCCCGGGAGCGCGTTGAAGCCCTTGGGCCGGCGCGTCGATTCTTCCGGCTGTGGAACCCAGGAGAGGATCTCGTCCTCGCCGGCGCCGATCTGGCCCCAGAGACGTGCGGAGCGGAGCCCGTCACAGACGATGAACCGGCTCGTCACCCGCCCCCCAAGCCGCGAATCGCGCTCGCAGTGTAGCGGGGCCGAATCGGCGGCACCCTGGGGGGTGCCGAGATCGGCCCCGTCCGATCTACGCTCGGCTTCGCCTCGCTGCGCGCGGTCAGACCGCTTGCGGAGCCGACTTGCGCTGTCCGCCGAATTCCGGCAAACGGTCAGCAGGTGCAATCGATCTTCGTCGGCGACGTACAGGGGTGTGGCGAGGAGTTCGAGGAGCTGCTCGAGCGCGCCCGGGCCCGGTTCGGCAGCGAGTTCGAGCTGTGGGCCGTCGGGGATCTGATCAATCGCGGCCCGGACAACCGGGGTCCCCTCGACCGGGTGCGCGAGCTCGAGGCCCAGGGCCGGGCGCGCTACGTGCTCGGCAACCACGAGCTGGCCCTGCTCCGCTGCTGGCTCGGGCTGCGCGAGGTCTCGGCCTACGACTCGTTCCAGGACGTGCTCGACGCGCCCGACGCCGACGAGTGGATGGACTGGCTGCGGCAACGGCCGCTCGTCTGCACCGGGCAGCTCGGCCAGCAGCCGTTTGCGATGGTGCACGGGAGCGTGCACCCGAGCTGGTCGCTCGCGGACCTCGAGCACGCGGCCCGCGAGGTGGAGCAGCGCCTGCGCGCGCCGGTCGGAGAGCTGCGCGAGTTCCTCGGCAGATCCTCGGCGACGGACGGCGATCGGCTCGGACGCCTGACCCGCGGCCGCAGCGTCGATCCCGACGGCGACTGGTCGGCCGAAGAGCCGACCGGTCGCGCTCGGCCGTGGCACGAGGCGTGGTCCCTGCAGCAGCACGAGTACGGCGTCGTATACGGGCACTGGGCGATGCAGGGTCTCCACGTCGCGCCGGGACTGCGCGGTCTCGACACCGGCTGCGTGCACCACGGCCGCGGGCGCCAGGGCTCGCTCACCGCCTGGCTGCCCGATCCGAAGTGGGAGCGGCCCTTCGACGTGCCCGACGAGAATTTCTGGTCGATCCCCGCGCGCCGCGCCTACTACGCCCGCCGCGACGCGCGCGACTGAGTTGGCGGGTGGCTAGACTCCGGGATGCTGCGCGATGGAAGGAGCCCCCCCATGCCCCAGGTGAAGGTCCCGCCGCCGTATCAGGGGCCGACGCAGGGCCAGGCGCGGATCGACGTCACCGGCACGACGGTGGGCGAGTGCGTCGAGGCGGTGTGCGCCCGGTTCGCGGGCTTCCACGAGCTGATCTTCGACGCGGCCGGCAACGTGCACAAGTTCGTCACGCTGTTCGTGAACGGCGACGAGATCGAGCGCAGCGCGCTCGACACGCCCGTCGAGAAAGCCGACGAGGTCGAGATTCTCGCAGCAATCGCGGGCGGATAGCTGCCACGCCAGCGCGCAACCCGCGTGGTATGCTGGCCGCCCCATTCAGCGCCCGACCCGAGGCAGGAGGAGTCCCATGGCCGGCCCCAGCGGCGACCGCTTGATCCGCGTCGACATGACGAACCAGACGGTGAAGATCGACGCGTTCCCCGAGGCCTGGAAGCTGCTCGGCGGACGCGGCCTCTCGGCGCGGATCCTGGTCGAGGAGTGCGACCCCACCTGCGATCCGCTCGGCCCCGGCAACGTGCTGGTGATGGCGCCCGGCGTGATCTCC
>CAZPNB010000024.1:0-5174 GCA_964587305.1 uncultured Spirochaetales bacterium
GACACGCCGGCCTTGATCAGCGCCTCGGTGCCCTCGGCGGTAGCGACGTTGCCGCCGACCAGCGGCAGGTCCGGGAACAGCCGGCGCAGCTACGCGACCGTGTCGAGCACCCCCTTCGAGTGCCCGTGCGCGGTGTCCACCACCACCACGTCCACGCCGGCGGCGAGCAGCGCCTCGGTGCGCTCGACGGTGTCGGCGCTGACGCCCACCGCCGCGCCGCAGCGCAGGCGGCCGAGCGCGTCCTTCGACGCGGCCGGGAAGCGCTCGCTCTTCTCGATGTCCTTGATCGTGATCAGGCCGCGCAGGTTCCGCTGTTCGTCGACGACGAGCAGCTTCTCGATCCGGTGCTCGTGGAGCAGCTCCTTGGCGCGCTCCATGCCGGTCCCCGGCGGCACCGTGACGAGACCCTCCCGCGTCATGAAGCGCGAAATCTCGTGATGGGTTTCACGCACGAAGCGCAGATCGCGATTGGTCAGGATGCCGACAGCCTTGCCGTCGCGCGTGATCGGCACCCCCGAGATCTTGTAATGGGCCATCACCTCGAGGGCCTCTTGGATCCGCTGCTCGGGGCGCATCGTGATCGGGTCGGAGATCATGCCCGACTCGGAGCGCTTCACCTTGTCGACTTCGGCTGCCTGCGCGGCGATCGCCAGGTTCTTGTGCACGATGCCGATGCCGCCGTTCTGCGCGAGACAGATCGCCGTCTCGTGCTCGGTGACCGTGTCCATCGCCGCCGACGACAGCGGAATGTGGAGCGAAATCTCCCGCGTCAGGCGGGTGCGGACGTCGACGGTCTCGGGCAGCACCTCGCTGGCCCCCGGCACGAGCAGCACGTCGTCGAAGGTCAGGCCGTCGCGAATCTCCACGCCGCGCAGGTTACGGGCGTCGGGCGAAGGGGTCAACCGACGCCGGGGCTCGAGGAGCCAGCGCACGGATAGAACTAGGGCAGCAAACGCGCCAGCAGCTCGCGCAGGCTCGCAGCCGCGGCGTCCGGCCGTTCCGGCGAGACGGCGAGCACACTGCGGTCGTCGAACAGCGCGAGTCGCTCGGACAGCGCTGCGACCGCCCGCGGGTTCGCCTTCTCGAGCAGCAGATGGAAGCCGCGCGAGCGCGGCAGCGCGCCGACCTCCTCGATCGCGCGCCGCAGCGCTGCGACCGACGCGTCGATGCCGCCGGCGTGCACGAACAGCGTTGCAAGCGCCCCGTGCGCCGCGATCGGCCAGATCGGCGCGAAGCGCGCGTCGGCCGGAACCTCGAACAGCTCGATCGCAATGTCCTCGTCGACCGCGATTCGCAGCGTCTGCCACACGCCAGGGGTCTCGCCCCGAGGGGTGTGCTCGACTCCCGGCAGCCGCGCGAGCAGCGACACGAGCTCGCTCGCGGCCTCGGGCTGCGAGGCGATCAGCAGCAGCTTGGCGTCGACCGGCACCGCGTCGCGCGACCGACCCTGCTCGAGCCAGTCGCGCAGGCGCACCACCAGCGATGGCGCGAACAGTCCGCCGGCAGCGGTCTCGGGACGGGCGTTCTCAGCGTGCAGCTCGACCATTCCGCGCCGGATCAGCGTCTGTAGCGTGCGCAGCACCTGGTAGTCGGGGAAGCTGCAGCGGTCGAGCACCTCCTGGACGCGTCCGGAAAGATCGAGCGCCAGCAGCACTTCCTGGGTCAACGGGTGCAACACGTTCGGCAGCGAGGAGCGCGCAACCTTGAGCGCGATGCGCGCGTGCGCGGCGGGAAGCTCGCTGCCGGTTCGCTGCCATTCGTCGGCTTGTCGCTGCGCCTCGCGCAGCAGCGCACGCGTGGGCCGCTCGATCGACGCGCGCTCGTCGACCGCGCCTTCGCGGAACGCAAAGCTGCCGCGCCGCCACGCGAGCAGCCGGTACAGCGCTTTCTCGCCCTCCACGCTGCCGGTCTGCGCCTGGATCACGTCGCCGCCGCGCAGCGCGATTCGCCCGGTTGCGGCGCGCCGTCCGCCGCGCTGGCGCAGCTCGATCACGCCCGTCTTGCGGTTCACGTGGAACAGCTCGATCAGCTCCGAGAGCGCGACTTGCGTTAGCTCGCCCTCGACGCCGGGCGCGTCGCGACCCGCGGTGGCAGCGAGCGGCTCGGGCGAACGCTTGCGGAGCACGGCCTGGATGAAGTGGGCGATCGTGTCGGGCTCGGCGTGGCCCGGGATCACCTGGCCGCTCTGCGTGTCGCGCGCTGCGCCGTCGCGCGAGCCGTCGCCGACGAACAGCATCGCCATCGAGCGGGTGCGGGGATTCGCGTGCAGAATTTCGGCGAGGCGCATCCCGTCGATCAGCGGCAACTCGACCTGCGCGATCATCGCCGCGGGCGTCTCGACGAGCGCGATCTCGAGCGCGGCCGCGCCGTGGGTCACGACACGCGCCTCGATTCCGATCGCCCGGCAAGCCTCTGCGACGCGGCGACCGCGCGCTGCGTCGCCGTCCGCGACGAGGATTGTGTCACTCATCCGCCGAGCCTCGGCGCGCGCAGCTCGCGCTGCAGCCGGAACACCAGCGACTCGGCCAATGCGCGTTCGCTGGAATGGAACATGCGCGCGCGGCCGGTCTCCGCCGCTTCGGCGGCGATCAGCACGTAGCAGGGTCCGTCGCCGAAGTGCACCGCGAATGGCGGGCCGCCCGGCAGCGCGTCGGGCGAGAGCCAGGTGATGCCCTCTTCGGCCATGCCCGCTCCGACCGGGTCCGCGAGCACGACCCAGTCGTCCTCGCTGGGGAGATCGCGGCGCTGGCGCAGCCCGTCGGCGAACGCCGCTGCGAGCAGCGCACCGGGGCGGCAGAACAGCACGTTGCGCTCGCGCGGCCGGCGTCCGATCTCGGAGATCGCAAACCGCATCAGGGAGGCCACTCCCTCGACCGGCTCGCCCTCGGCATCCTCGACCAGCTGGGCCAGCGCGTCCCCGATCGGGAGCGCCGCGAGACGCCGCTCGCGCTCGCGGACGCGGCGATCCTCGGCGACGCGCCGGTCGAGCGTCCGGAACAGCGATTCGAACTGCGTGGCGTCGGCCGGATAGCTGACGCTGCCGAGCAGCGCCTCGGGGCGTCGATCGGCCGAGATCGCCGCCAACGGCTCGCACTTCTCCAGCGCGTGCCGGGTTCGCTGCTTGAAGGTCGCCGCGCCGACCGCGTCGGTCTCGGCGAGCATCACGCAGAACTGGCCGTCCCTGTGCACCGCCAGCAGATCGGTGGCGCGCAGCTGCCGTCCCAGGTGGCGCGCCAGCGCCGTGTGCCAGCTGCGGAACGCCGCCTCGCCGAGCCGTTGGCGCAGCTTGCCGAGTGGACCGATCGCCACTTTCAGCAGCCCGAAGCTGCGACCGAAGCGGTTGGCCTTCTCGATCTCGTTGCGGACGAGGTCGTGCAGATACTCGATGCGGTATGCGCCGGTGTCGGGATCCTGGAGCGTGCGGCGCTCCAGCCGTTGGAAGCGCTCGGCATTGCGGTACGCCGCGTCGGCGAACGTCGCGAACTTCTCGGCGCACGCGCGATCGACGTCGTCGAAGCGATCGCCGTCGAGCTTGTCGGTGAGTCGTATCACGCCCGCCAGCGAGCCGTGGCGGCGCAGCGCCACCACCAGAGCGGGCCGCGGCAGGCCGTCCGGATCGTTCCAGTCCACGATCGCGGTGGTGG
This sequence comes from uncultured Spirochaetales bacterium, assembly GCA_964587305.1. Lineage (GTDB taxonomy): Bacteria > Myxococcota_A > UBA9160 > UBA9160 > SMWR01 > JAHEJV01. Next base: position 3,645 of record CAZPNB010000024.1, read on the forward strand.
CCCCGGTGCCGCGGATCGCCTCGGGCAGATCCGCTTCCGACAATCCCGGCCGCTCCTCCGCGGCGCGCACGAGGCCGTGCACCGCCGCCAGCCGGAGCCCCGCCGCAGCGTCCTCGGCCAGCCACCAGAGCACCCCGCCCTGCGCACCGGTCTCGCGGCACAGGCCGTCGAGCACCTTCTCCGACAAGGCCGGGAGCGACGTCGCTTGGAACAAGCCGATCGCCCGCTCGAACAGCGCCCGCTCGCCGAGGAACTCGATGTTCTCCGCGAGCAGGTGATCGCGCTCCTGGCGCAGCCGCGAACGCAGGAGGATGCCCTCCAGCGCGGAGACCAGCGTGGCGCGATCGAAGGGCTTGAGCAGGTAGTCGGTCGCACCGACCTTCATCGCGTCGACGGCGCTCTTCACGTCGACGACGCCGGTCACGACGATGATCTCCTGTTCGGGGTAGCGCTCCTTGACCCGCTGGACGAGATCGGTGCCGGTCATCACCGGCATGACCAGGTCGGTGACGATCACATCGAAGACGGCGTGGTCGAGGATCCGCAGCGCTTCCTCGCCACTCGAGCAGGTCTGGACCTCGAAGCCCTCTTCGACGAGCAGGGCCCCGATCAGCTCGCGGAAATAGCGCTGGTCGTCAACGGCGAGTATGCGGCCCCTGGGCATGAACCCCCCGGCACGGCACGGCTCCGGGCGCAGGGGTCGGTCCGCCTAGAGCAGTGCGCTCCACTGCTCCTCATCGGCCCGGATCGCGGTGTTCTTCAGGCCGAACTCCGCGAGGCGGCGCGGGGGCGAGATGGGCTCGCCGATCAGCGAATGCGGCGTCGCGTCGACCACGCGCACCCGCACCACGTCGCCCGGACCCACCGCAGGTTCCGCCTCCGCTGCGAGGTTTACCACCCGGTGGTACGGATCGCGGCCCGAGATCTGGCCGGCGCCGCGACGGCTCTCGCCCTCGACGAGCACCTCGGTATCGCTGCCCACCCGGCGCCGATGTGCGTCGAGCGTCAGCGATCGCTGCAGGCTCTGCAGCTCCTCGAGGCGGGCCTGCGCGACGGCGGGCTCGACGGGGGCGTCGAGCCCCGCCGCCGGGGTGCCCGGCCGCGGCGAGTACTTGAACGTGTACGCGTCGACGAAGCCGACGTCGCTCATCAGCGCGAGCGTGGCACCGAAGTCGGCGTCGCTCTCGCCGGGAAAGCCGACGATCAGATCAGTCGTCAGCGCCACGTCGGGGCGCGCCACGCGCAGGCGCTCGCACAGCGCCCGGTACGCAGCGGTCGTGTAGGGCCGGCGCATCCGGGCGAGCACCGCGTCGGAGCCGCTCTGCGCCGGCAGGTGCACGTGCGGGCACAGCACCTCCAGCTCGCCGTGCGCGCGGACGAGCTCGTCGTCGAAGAAGCTCGGGTGGGGACTCGTGTAGCGGATGCGCTCGATTCCCGGCACGTGCGCGAGCCGGCGCAGCAGCGCCGCAAAGCTCTCGGTGCCGACCTCGGGCGCGCGGCCGCGGCGCACGTCGTGGCGCCCATAGGCGT
>CAZPNB010000025.1:0-6072 GCA_964587305.1 uncultured Spirochaetales bacterium
CGCCGACCCGCACACGCCGAGCGTGCGCAGCGTGATCTCGATCAGCTCTGTCCGCGGGAGTTCCGTCACCACCCGGGCGATCTCATCGCGGGCGGCGGCGCCGGCGCTGCGAGCAGCAGTGGGCGGAAGAGCGGCGCGCCGAAGCGCTCGCGCCCGTATTCGCCGATCCTGCGCTGGGTGTCGGGATCGATCAGGAACGCCTCGAAGCGCTGCGCGGCCTCTCCGCGCACGCGCCCCGCGAAGCGGTTCGGATCGATCCGCAGCACCGCATACTCGTTGCGCAGCGACGGCGCGTCCGGCGTGAGGCGAACCAGACCCGTGCGCTCGCGATAGGCGAGAAAGGTGCCGATATCGGAGAGCGCGTAGGCGCGTCGCTCGCCCGCCACCTGGAGCGAGAGGCCCATGCCCGAGCCAGTGCTGGTGAAGCCGGGCCAGGCATCCGCGGTGCCGAGGCCGGCTTCGGTGAGCAGCTGCATCTCCCGGCGGTGGGTTCCCGAATCGTCGCCGCGGCTGACGTACGGAGCCTTCGCGGCGGCGATCTGGCGGAACGCAGTCGCGGGATCCGCAGCGTTCGCGACCTTCGCGGGGTCCTCGGGCGGCCCTGCGATCACGAAGTAGTTCTCCATGAACGGCGTGCGCGCGAGCGCCGCTCCCGACGCGACGAGCTCTCGCTCGCCCCGCTCATCGTGGCTGATCAGCACGTCCGCATTGCCTTCGGCACCCATCCGCAGCGCCGCCCCGCTGCCGACGGCCACCACTTGCACCGCGATTCCGGTACGCTCGCGGAACACCGGGAGCAGCGCGTCGAGCAGCCCCGAGTCCTGCACGCTGGTGGTGGTGGCGAGCAGCAGCAGCTTGGCCTCGTCCGCACGCGCGGCCGCCGGCGCGCCGGCGATCCCGCAAGCGAGTAAAAGCAGGATGAGTGCAATGCGGATGCGAAGGCACAGGCGCGAGCGCACGGCTTTCTCCTTGCTGTGGGGCGGCCGGCAGGATACGGCAATCGCCCCGCGGCGAGCGAGACGGCGCTGATGGCCCGCCGACCGTTGGTGCGCCCGCCGCGCTCGGCGTGCATCACGCCGGAGGGCGTGCGGCGCCTCCAGCAGGAGTACCAACGGCTGTGGTCCGTCGAGCGGCCGAAGCTCGCGCGTGAAGTGGGCGAAGCGGCCGCGCAGGGCGACCGCTCCGAGAACGCCGAGTACATCTACGGCAAGCGCCGGCTGCGCGAGATCGACAGCCGGCTCGAGTTCTTGAGCCAGCGCCTCGACGAGTTGCGCGTGATCGAGCCCGAGGATCAGGGGGACGGCGTGGTGCGATTCGGCGCCTGGGTCGGACTCGCGGACGAAGGCGGCGGCAGCGTCGAATATCAGATCGTCGGGCCCGACGAGTTCGACGTCGAGGCGGGTCGCATCAGCATGGACTCACCGATCGGGAAGGCGCTGCTCGGCAAGCGCCGCGGCGACGAGGTGCTGGTGCGGCGTCCGAAGGGCGACGCCCGGTTCGAGATCACCGGCGTCCGCTACGGGCCGTGAGCCCGCCGGTGCTCGGAAGGCGTCGGTCTCGGACCTTTGCGCGTTACATGGTGCTGCAGGCGCCCAGCTGGGTGCTGGCCGCCTGGGTGCTCTGGCTGCTCGTCGAGAAGGCCGGCCTCACGCCGTGGATCGCGGGGCTCTTGTGGACGCTGTGGGTCGCCCATGACTTCGTCCTCTATCCGTGGCTGCGCGACGCCTACGAGGCCGGCGATCCCGACGCCACCGCGCCGCTGGTGGGCCGCACCGGCCTCGCGCGCGAGCGGCTCGACCCGACCGGCTATGTGCGGATCGGCGCCGAGCTGTGGCGCGCCGAGCTCGCGCCGGGCTGCGCCGCGATCGAGACCGGCGCCGGCGTCCGCGTGCTGGCGGTGCGGGGGCTTACGCTGGTCGTCGAAGCTTGCTAGCAGGAATGGGCATGACCGAGCAGAGCTACGCCAGCCGCGTGCGATCGCTGTCCGACCGGATTGTCGCCACCCAGAAGGGGATCCGGATCCTCGACGCGATCAAGTGGGGCGAGGAGATCCAGGCCGCGTTCTTCGCAGCCGACTGCCGCGAGCTGCCGAAGGTGGATGCCGCCTACTACCAGCGCTCGCCGCTCGCCTGCGACCCCGCAGACACGCGGGCCGCCTTCCGCGAGATCCAGCGCGACATCGCCGCCCAGCTCGGGCGCGCGAACCCGGCCGGCCAGCTGATGGATCGGATGTGCGACGAGTATCTCGAGGTGCTCGACCTGCTGGCGGCGCGGGGCACGTCGGCGTTCGGCGAGATCTCGAAGCACCTGTACGGGAGCGCTTCGGACGCGTTCCACGCCGGCGGACCCTCGATCCTGGACCTCGCCGACTCGCTCGACCAATCGCTGCACGCGATCGACGAGAGCGCGTTCCTGGACCAGACGTCGCAGGAGATCCCGACCCCCGAGGCGGTCGCGAAGCTCCAGCAGCGGCTCGACCGCATCTTCACCGAGCCGTCCGCGCGCGTCCGCGTGACCGAGAGCGACGGCATCGTGGCCGACGCCGCGGCGGGCTCCGACTACATCAAGCTGCGCAAGGACGCCAAGTTCAGCGAGCGCGACCTGCGCGTGCTCGAGGCGCACGAGGGCTGGGTGCACGTCGGCACCACGCTGAACGGACAGCGTCAGCCGTTCTGCACGTTCCTGGCCAAGGGGACGCCGTCGACGACGATCACGCAGGAGGGTTTGGCGCTGCTGGTCGAGATCCTCGCCGGCGCGTCGCACCCGATGCGGCTGCGCCGTGTGACCGACCGCGTGCACGCGATCGCGCTCGCCGAGTCGGGCGCCCATTTCGTCGAGGTGTTCGACGCGCTCTGCGCACGGGGGCGCACCCGGGAGGAAGCCTACGGAACCACCGTGCGCGTGTTCCGCGGCAGCACCCCGGACCAGAGCCCGTTCACCAAGGACCTCGCCTATCACAAGGGCTTCGTGTCGATCTACAGCTTCATGCAGATCGCGGTCCGGCGCGGTCGCGTCGATCGGATCCCGCTGCTCTTCTGCGGCAAGCTGACCCTCGAGGACGTCGGCACGCTGTCGGACCTCGTCGATCAACAGCTCGTCGCGCCGCCGCTCTACCTGCCGCCGCCGGTCGCCGACCTGAACGGCCTGGCCGCCTGGCTCGCCTACGGCAACTTCCTGAACCGCCTCGACCTCGCGCAGGTGGAGGCGGACTACACGCGGCTCTTGGCGTAGCAGGTTAGGCGCGCAGCCCGCGCCAGCGATCGAGCACGTCCCAGAACGCCGCCCAGCGTTCGATGTAGGGATCGTCGAGCGGAACGCGCGCCGCGAGGATCGCCTCGATGTCGGCGAGATCCTGGGAGCGCCCCGCGATCAGCTTGTGGACGATCACGTCCTCCGCGGTCAGCACGGGCGCAGTCTCGCCGCCACCGATCGGTTCCTCGCGCGCGCGGCGGAGTGCCTCCTGCTGGTACTCCGTCCCTGCGATCAGCAGGTCCGCGATCCCGAGCTCCGGATGGCGCAGCCGGAGTAGCTCGCCCTCCGGGCTGGCGCGGCGGACCTGCCAGCCAGCGGCGCGGACCGCCGCCTCCAGCACCTCCAATCCGGAACCCGCGTCCGCGAGCAGTAGATCGACGTCCTGCGTGAGGCGGGGTGAAGCGCGGTAGCGGTTCGCGGCCAGCGCGCCGATCAGCGCCCAGCGGATGCCGAGCTCGCGGAGGATCGCGGCAAGGGCGCTAAGAGCGCTGCGCTCCACGGCGCGAGATCGTCCTCACTCGTTCGAGAAACGCAAGATGCCCGGGTAGATCCCCGTCGCCTTCCCCCGGCACCCCCGGCGAGGCCAGCGCTCCGTGCGAGCGGCGGATCTGCTCCAGTCGATCGAACATCTCCGCCAGCGACGCAGGAGCCGTCTCGTCCTCCGCGACCACGCGGTTCTGCCGCGCGATCCGCGCGAAGTAATCTCGGTCTCGGAAGGGAGCGCGATCCACTTCGCAACGATAGCAGCGCCGTTGCTGCGCTACTTCTTCGCGATGTTGACCGTCTGGATCTCGGTGAAGCCGAGCAGGCCCCAGGGGCCGTTCTCGACGCCGATGCCCGACCACTTGGCGCCGCCGAACGGGGCGTGCGGAACGATGTCGAGGTGTTTATTCACCCAGGCGGTGCCGCACACGAGCCGGCCCGCGATGTCGGTCGCGCGCGCGACGTCGCTCGACCACACCGAGCCGGACAGGCCGAACGACGTCGCGTTGGCGCGCTCGACCGCGTCGTCGACGTCGCGGTAGGTGAGCAGCGGAAGCGCGGGCCCGAACTGCTCCTCGTCGACCAGGCGCACACCCTCGGCGATACCGGTGACGATCGTCGGCTCGTAGAAGTAGCCTGCGCCGGGCCGCGGCGCGCCGCCGGTGGTGAACACAGCACCCGCAGCGCGCGCGTCGTCGACCAGGCCGATCACGCGCTCGAACTGCGGGCGGTTGTTGATCGGGCCGAGCTGGACGCCCGCGTCGAAGCCGTCGCCCATCACCACGCTCTTCGCGCGCGCGGTGAGCTCGTCGCGCAGCTCCGCGAGCTGATCCTCGTGCACGTAGACGCGCTTGATCGCGCTGCACACCTGGCCGCTGTTCTCGAACGCGCCCCAGAACAGCTTGTCGGCGATCGCGGCGGGATCGGCGTCGGGCAGCACGATCGCGGCGTCGTTGCCGCCGAGCTCGAGCGTCACGCGCTTCAGGTCCGGCGCGGCCGCCGCCGCCACGCGCTTGCCGGTGGCCACCGAGCCGGTGAAGGAGACTTTGCGGACGATCGGGTGCTCGCTGATCCATGCGCCGAGCGCGTCGCCGCCCGATACCACGTTCAGCACGCCCGGCGGCAGCACATCGCGCAGGATCTCGCCGAGCCGCAGCGTCGAGAGCGGCGTGAAGGGGGACGGCTTGATCACGATCGTGTTCCCGGCGAGCAGCGCCGGCGCGATCTTCCAGACCGCGAGCAGCACCGGGAAGTTCCATGGCGTGATCGCGCCGACCACGCCGAACGGGCGGCGGCGCACCTCGATGCGCGTGCTCTCGTCGTCCTGCACGACCTCGGTGGGGATCGCGAGCCCGGCCGTCACCTGAAACCACACGCCCGCGCCGATGAACTCGCCGATCGCCTTCGGCAGCGGCTTGCCCTGCTCCTGGGTGAGCAGGCGACCGGCTTCGGGAGCGGCGGCGCGCAGCGCGTCGGCGCACGCGAGCAGCGCCCGGCGGCGCACCGCCTCGTCGCGGCTCCAGCTCCGGAACGCCGCCTGGGCCGACTCCATCGCCGTAGCGAGCTGCGCGCGCGAGCAGTCGGGTGCCTGGGCGAACGGCTCGCCGGTGGCCGGGTTGATCACGTCGAGCGCGGCCTCGCCGCGCACCGCCTTGCCGTCGATCGTCATCGTATACTGCGACACGGTGTCCTCCTGAGGAGCTGGGATGGGCGACCACGTTACCACTCGCGAGGGCATCGCAGGCGCATCGCTCGCTAGAGGAGCACCGGCAGGCTCGCGAATCCGCGGTTCGTGTCGGAGCGCATGCGCACGACGCGATCGGTGGCGACCTCGTAGTCGGGCGCACGAGCGAGGAACTCCTCGATACCGACCTTCATCTCCATTCGGGCCAGGCTCGCGCCCATGCAGAAGTGGATCCCGAAGCCGAACGCAAGGTGCTGGTTCGGGGTCCGCGCGACGTCGAAGAGATCGGGATCGCGAAACGCCCGCTCGTCGCGGTTGGCGGCAGCGAATAGAAGGTGCACACGAGAGCCTCCGGGAATCACGCGACCGTGGAGCTCGACATCGCGGTTCAGCACGCGAGACAGCCCCTGTGTCGGCGAGTCGAAGCGCAGGATCTCGTCGACGGCCGTGGGGACGAGCAATGGGTCGGCGAGCAGCGTCTTGCGCGTGTCGCGGTGGCGGTCGAGGAGCAACAGCGCGTTGCCGAGCCCGCTAGTCGTGGTCTCGGTGCCGGCGACGAGGAGCAGGAAGCACAGCCCGAGGAGGTCTTCGTCCGTCACGACGTCGCCCTCGGGTGATGCCGTCACCAGCACGCTGATCAGGTCGTCGCGCGG
>CAZPNB010000026.1:0-4249 GCA_964587305.1 uncultured Spirochaetales bacterium
CTGCGCGACGCGCACGAGCTGCTCGCCCTGGCGCGGGTCGCGCCGGCCGACGTGCTCGGTGTCGGGATCGCCGCGCCCGGCCCGATCGATTTCGCGCACGGCGTGGTGCAGTCGCCGCCGAATCTGCCCGGCTGGGATGCCGTTCCGATCGCCGACTGGTTCGCAGCGGAGTTCGCGGCACCCGTGCACCTCGAAAACGACGCCAACGCCGCCGCGCTCGCCGAGTCGCGCTTCGGTGCCGGGCGCGGTGTGCGCCACCTGGTCTATCTCACGATGTCGACCGGTGTCGGTGCGGGCCTCGTGCTCGACGGGCGCCTGTACCGCGGCAACGGCGGTGCCGGCGAGGTGGGTCACATGCCCGTGGAATGGGGCGGCGAGCGGTGCGGCTGCGGGCGTCGCGGCTGTCTCGAGGCCTACGTCGGCGGGCGTCGCTGGAGCGAGCGGCTCGCGCGAGAGACGCCGGCCTCGAGCCGTGTCGCGGCGCTGGCGGGCGGCTCCGCGCATGCGCGCCCCGAGCACGTCGTCGCCGCCGCCCGCGAGGGCGACGCGTTCGCGCGCTCCGAGCTCGAGCGCTGGAACCACTATCTCGCGCGCGGCCTCACGGTGCTCTCGTACGTGCTCGCACCCGAGGTGTTCGTGCTGGGCACGATCGCCACCGCTGCCGGCGAGGCGCTATGCCTCGAGCCGCTGCGGCGCGCGCTGGCCGCGCAGGTGTGGCCCGAACTCGTGCGCGGCATCGAGATCCGCGCGTCCGCGCTGGGCGCGGAGGGCGCCTTCTACGCGGCGCTGTGCGCCGCGCTCGAAGCCACCGAGCAGAAAAGGTGACTTTCTTTTCTCAAGTGCTCTCGCCGTCGAGCGCGCAGGTCTCGTCGCGCAGCGCGGCGATCCGCTGCTCGCGGATCGCCGCGCGCGCTCGCTCGAGCAGCCGCAGGTAGAAGCGCAGGTTGTGCACGGACGCGAGGCGCGCGCCGAGCGCTTCGCCGGCCCGCAGCAGGTGTCGCAGATAGCCGCGCGAGAATCGGGCGCACGTCGTGCAGTCGCACGCGGGGTCGGGCGGCTCGGTCGCGCGCGCGTGCGCGGCATTTCGCAGCCGTAGGAGCCCCTGGCTCGTGAACAGCACGCCATGGCGCGCGTGGCGCGTCGGCAGCACGCAGTCGAACAAGTCCACGCCGAGGGCGATGCCGCGGATCACGTCCGAGGGCCGGCCAAGCCCCATCAGATAGCGCGGTGCGTCGGGCGGAAGCTCGGCATGGGCGAGCGCGACCAGCTCATCGCGCTGCGCCGGCGTCTCGCCGAGCCCGAGCCCGCCGTGCGCGAAGCCGCGAAAGCCGAGGTCGCGGGTCGCGCGCGCGCTCGCGCGGCGCAGCGCCGGTGAGTGGCCCCCCTGCACGATGCCGAACAGCCACTGGTCCGCGCGCGTGTGGACGCGCCGCGAGCGCTCCGCCCAGCGCAGCGTGCGCTCGGTCGCCGCGCGCACGCGCAGCTCGCCGCCCGGCTCTCCGGCGGCCGGCCGCACGCATTCATCGAGCACCATCGCGAGGTCGGAGCCGAGCGCCTGCTGCACCTCCACGACGCGCTCCGGCGAGAGTGCGCGGCGGCGGCCGTCGACGGGCGACGCGAACGTGACGCCTTCCTCGTCGACGCGCACCTTCTCCGCCAGCGACGTCACCTGGAAGCCGCCGCTGTCGGTGAGCCACGGGCCGCGCCATCCGGTGAAGCCGTGCAGCCCGCCGTGGGCGGCCACCACGTCTTCGCCGGGCCGCTCGTGCAGATGGTAGGTGTTGGCGAGCAGCAGCTCGGCGCCCGCCGCGGCGAGCTCGTCGGGCGACACGCCGCGCACCGCGCCGTAGGTGGCCACCGGCATGAACGCCGGCGTCGCGACCGCGCCGTGAGCGGTCTCGAGCCGGCCGGTGCGCGCGTCGCCGTCGCGGTGCTCGGCGCAGAAGGCGAGCGAAGGGGCCGTCACCGGATCAGCATCGCGTCGCCGTAGGAGTAGAAGCGGTAGCCGCGCTCGATCGCGTCGGCGTAGGCGGCGAGCACGTGCTCGCGGCCGGCGAATGCGGCGACCAGCAGCAAGAGCGAGGAGCGGGGCAGGTGGAAGTTCGTCAGCAGCGCGTCGACGGCGCGGAAGCGGTCGCCGGGCGCGAGGAAGAGCTCCGTGCACCCGCTGCGCGGCTCGACGCTCCCGTCCTCGTTCGCGCACGTCTCGAGCACGCGCGCGGTCGTCGTGCCGACCGCCACGACCCGCCCGCCGCGCTTGCGCGCCGCGCGGATCGCGTCCGCCGCCGCAGCGGGCAGCGCGAAGCACTCGGCGTGCAGGCGGCGCGTGCGCAGCGCGTCAGCGCCGAGCGGCTGGAACGTGCCCCGACCCACGTGCAGCACCACCTCGGTTCGCTCGATCCCGCGCGCGGCGAGCGCCGCGAGCACCGCCTCCGAGAGATGGAGCCCGGCGGTCGGTGCCGCGATCGAGCCCGGCTCGCGGGCGAACAGCGTCTGGTAGCGCAGCGCATCCTCGGCGCGCGAAGCGCTGCGGCGGATGTAGCGCGGCAGTGGCATCTCGCCGGCCGCGTACGGCGACGCGCCCTCCTCGAACGCGAGCTCGACCTCGCCGTCACTGGAGACGCAAACCATCTCCGCGGCGAGCACTTGGCCGTTTCCCTGAAACTGGAACTCGAGGCCCGGACGCTGCCGGCCCCGGGTACGAACCAGCGCGCGAAACCGGCCTGGCCCGGAGCCGGGACCGAGCACGAGCGCCTCCGCCGCGCCGCCGGTCGTGCGCTGGCCGCGCAGCCGCGCCGGCAGCACGCGCGTCGCGTTCACCACCAGCAGGTCGCCCGGCGCCAGCAGCTCGGGCAGGTCGGGAATCACGAGGTGCCTGCGGTCGCCGGTGGCGCGGTCGAGCAGCAGCAGCCGCGCGCCGTCGCGTGCCGGTGTCGGTGCCTGTGCAATCCGCCCGGGCGGCAATGCGAAGTCGAACGCATCGAGATCGAGGTCGCGGGGCTCACTCGGCACGGACGGGACCGGTCTGCAACGCAGCGCGCAATGCGTCGTGCAGCGCGGGCTCGGTGACGATCGAGTCGTACGAGAAGAGCGCGACGTCGGCGATCCCCGCGTCCTGCACCAGCCGGATCTGCGCGGCCGCCCGCGCCGGCTCGCTCGCGAACAGCCACGTCCCCAGCCCGACCCAGATCCGATCGGCGAGCGGGAGGCCCGCGAAGTGCTCGGCCAGGTAACGCAGCAACCGGTCGTCGCGCGTGTACGCCATCGGTACCGCGAAGTCGAGCGAACCCTCGTCGAGCCACGAGCGCCAGTCCTGGCCGAGTACGAGATAGGCGCGGTCGGCGTAGCTCCACACCGCGGCCGACACCACGAGGCCCGGGCGCTGCTCGCGCGTCGCGCGCGCGATCTCGCGGACCAGCGTCGACAGCCGTTCGCGTCGCCAGGCATCCCACGCGTCGGCGTTCTCGATCGAGCGGCCGAGTGGTGCGCTCTTTCCGGTCTCCTGCGCGAAGCGCGCGCGGGTGGCCTCGCCGTAGCCAAAATCGAGGCCGACACCGAAGCGCGTGCCCGGCGCGAACGGCAGCACGTCCGGGTAGCGGATGTAGTCGAGGTGGAGGCCGGCGAGCGCCGGATAGCGCGCGACCAGCTCCGCGAACGCGGCCGTGAGCCACTCCGCGACGCCCGGCGCTGCCGGATCGAGATACAGGCCGGGCGTGCCCATCCGGTAGTAGCGTCGGTCGGGCTCGGGCACCTCGAACTCCGGGTAGTCGAAGAGCGAGCGGCCCTCGCGATCGCTTAGCACCACCTCGCGGCCGAGCTGCGCGATGATCGGCGCGCTCGTGTTCTGCGACAGCGACAGCACGTTCACCCATGCGTGCACGCGCAGCCCGGCGGCGTTCGCGCGCTCGAGCAAGAGCGCCAGCGAGTCTACGCCCGCCGCATCGCGCACCGCGCGGTACGGCGTCGCATCGGCGATCTCGCTGTCGTACCAGGCGCGGCCCGCGCGGTAGACCTGCACGAACAGATCCGTCGCGCCGAGCTGCTGCGCGTCACGCACCAGCTCGGGGATCCGATCCGGGTGGTCGAGCACGCGCCGGGCGCCCTCGGCGAGCACCCACAGCCCCCGGCGCGGCACCTCCGGCGGGCCGGACGGCGTCGCCTCCGGCGGAAGCACGGCCGCCGGCGCCACGGAGCCGGGGGGCTCGACCTCGCCGCGACACGCGCCGAGACCCACGATCGCGACGAGCGC
>CAZPNB010000027.1:0-3840 GCA_964587305.1 uncultured Spirochaetales bacterium
CGGCCCAGTCTTTGGGCGAGCAGCGGGCCGATGGTCGACTTGCCCGCGCCCATCATCCCGACGAGCCAAAGCGTCCGGATTTCCGCCACGCGCCGCAGTATAGGCAACGCGGAGGAGCCGTAGCTCCCCCGCGTGCCTGGATCTGGACTCTGCGGAAAGATCAGCCGGCGACCGCGGGACCCACCACGATGCGCGGCGTGATGAAGATCAGCAGCTCCTTGCGCTTATCGACGACCGAATCGCTGCGGAACAGCGAGCCGAGCAGCGGAATCGTGTGCAGGTACGGCACCCGGGACTGCTTCTGCGCGGTATCCACCACATAGATGCCGCCGATCACCAGGGTCTGGCCGTCCTTCACGAGGGTCTCGGTGTCCACCTGGTTCTTCGCGATCGCGGGCGAGCCCGTGAGCGTGAAGACGCTGCTGTCCGGAGCGTTCCGGCTCACCTTGATCTTCATGATGATGCTGCCGTCGGCGGTGATGTGCGGGGTCACGTCCAGCTTCAACACGGCGTCCACGAACTCGATCGCGGCGTCGCCATTCTCGAACGTCTGGAACGGGATCGACACGCCCTGCTCGATGATCGCGGGGCTGTTGTCGAGCGTCACCACGCGCGGGCTCGAGATCACCTTGCCGTCGCCGTTGACCTCCGCAGCCTGGAGCTCCACTTCGAAGTTGAACTTGTCGTCGAGCACGGAGGCGGCGAGTCCGAGCAGACCCGTCGGACTGGCGGTGATCGGGTTGCCGAACACGAGCTGGTTGCCGAGCCCGTCGGCGATCCCGTCCGACGGCCCTCCAGTGAACAAGTAATCACGCCCGCCGAGCGTGCCCTCGGTCAGCGGGTTCGTGCCGAACGTCCAGCGGCTGCCCAGCTCGCGCGAGTACTGGAGGCCTGCCTCGACGATCTTCGCCTCGATCATCACCTGCGGCGGCATCGTGTCGACCGCCTTGATCAGCGCGGTCGCCTCGTCGATCACCGACGCGATGTCCTTGATGATCAGCGTGTTGGTGCGCTTATCGAGGTTTACCGAGCCGCGCTCCGTGAGCAGCTTCGCGAGCATACCGGTCAAGTCCTTGGCGTTCGCGTAGTTCACCGGCTGGAGCTTGACGACCAGATCCTCGAGCTTCTCCTTCGCGCGGCGTTCCTGGAGCCGCAGCTCCTCTTCCCCCGCCAGCACGTCGCTGGCAGCGATCCGCAGCACGTTGCCGACCCGCGCGAATCCCAGGCCCTTGGTCAGCAGGATCACGTCGAGCGCCTGGTCCCAGGGCACATCCACCAGGCGGATCGTGACCTTGCCCTTCACCTCGTCGCCGGCGATCACGTTCAGGTCGGAGACCTCGGCGATCAGCCGCAGCACGTCGGCGATGTCGACCTCCTTGAAGTCGAGCGAGATGCGGCGGCCAACGTACTCCTTGCCGTCCATCAGACCGCCCTCGTTCAGGATCTCGATCGCCGCCGGCGGAGTCCCGGACGCGGCGTCGGCGGGCAGCTCGGGCAGCGTAGTACCGGCCTCGGGCGCCAGCGAGGCAGGCGCTGCCATCACCGTCTCGCCCGCCGGCGCCGCCGAGCCCATCTTCTCTCCGTACACCGGCGGCACGGCGGCGATCTGACCTGCGCTGTTCGGAAAGTCCATCATGAGCAGCGCGTCGCGGCGCGTCACTTCCGGCGCGAGATTGGCAGCGCGCTTCACGACGATCCGCACCTCGGGCGTCTTCATGTCGGGCTGGTCGAAGGCGGTCACCAGCGACACCGCGCCGATCTTCTCGGGCGCAATCCGCACAGCAGCCTCGGGCGCGATCACGGCGCCCGCGATGCTCAGCACGACCGTCTCCGGGTCCGGCTCGTATACCAGGTAGTCGACCGGGTGCTCGGCCAGCACGACCACGCGGTCGCGCTCGGGCTGCGCGTCGAACTCCACACCGTAGATCTTCACGAGCCCAACGGATGCGGGCGCCGCGGCCATCGAGGGCGCAGGCGCGGCCTCCGCGGCCAGCGACGGCGACATTCCGGCCGCGTTCGCAACGGCTTCGTCGAGCCCCGGATCGGCGCCCAGCGCGATGAGCAATCCCGTCGACACCGGCATCACGCGGCGTCCGTCGAACGGAGCCGTGGCCGAGCCGCCATCGATGACCACGCGCACCTTGTCCTCGTGGCTGCCCACGCGAACGCGCGCGATCTGCGGCGAGCCGACTTCGATGCTCGGCTTCGCCACCTGACTCTTCATCGCCGGCAGGTCGATCACGAGCCGGGCGGGATCCTCGAGCGTGAACGTCACGGCGCTCTCGACGCTTCCGTTGCTCTGCAGGTGGATCAGCGAGCCCGCGCCGATCGCCTGGGCGTCGATGCCGGACAGCACGGTCGCCGGCTGCGCCGCCAAGATCGCGCCCTCGGCCGGCTCGCCCGTCCACGCGCCTTCTTCCTCGGCCGCCTCGCCGGTCATCGCCGAGTCTTCGGCTCCGGGAGCCGTCGTCCACGGATCCTGTGCCTCGGCGGCGCCCTCCTCGGTCGCCATCGGATCGACCGGGGACAGCTCGATCACGAGCCCTTCCTCGCCGGCGATCACTTCATATTCGCTGGCAGCGGCGAGCCGCACCTCGATGCGGGTCATCGCGTCTTCTGCGTCCCCATCGAGCGCCTCGACGCGCACCTCTTCCACCCGGCCGTCACCCACCGCGATCGCCTCGATGTCGCCGGCCCTCACGTGGGTGAGGTCCACGATCAGTCGATCGGGATCGCTCTGCTGGTACGCGGTGAACACCGGCGCGACCGGGCCGACCACGGTGACCGTGGTGCCGTCGTCCGATGATTCGACCCGAATATCGGATACCTCGCTCGGCGCCGTGGCCGAGGCCGACGGCGGCGCGCTGGAGCTCGCGCACGCAAGGACCCCGACTGCGATCACGCCGCATAGCGCGGCTCCGATCGCGACCTGGAACCTGACGGTGTTGGATCCCCGCATCGAAATCATCCCCCCTCGTTCCGACGCATGCGCATCTCGACATCCTTGGTCGTTTCCTGACCGAGGTAGTCGACGTAGGTCTCTTTGACGACGACGGTGTTGTCGTCGATCGACATCACGTGGCCCTGGTTCTTCCCGATCGCCGCGCCCTCGCCGACGATGTAGCTCTCGCCGCTGGGATCCTCGACCAACGCGCGCGCGTTGCCGGTGCGCCACACGACGGCCACCACCTCGAGCTGGCTGAGATCGAACTGCTCGAGCGGGCCTGCCGTCGCGGCGGGCTCCATCCGATCGGGTCGGTCCCACACGAAGCTGCGGAACGGATCGCGTTTTCCGGTGGCGTCGTAGGCGTAACCCGTGTCGACCTGCGCGACGCCCGAGATCGGGTCGATCTTCGCCTCGCGCGCCGCGGGCGGCTTCACCGCCTGCGGCCGGGCGGGCGCTGCGGCGCGCTTCCCGGCGTCTTCTCTTGCGCTCGCGAACTCCTGGGCCGTCGGACCCATCGCGGGCTCCTCGGAGCAGCCGATCGCCGTCCCGAGCGAGGCCGTCGCCGCGAGCGCCCAGATCGCGCCTGTTCGTCGTCGTGTGCTCATGCTCCTCGCCTCAGCTCTTGCTCACGAATCGGAACGTGGTCGCCTTGCCGGTCACCGAGAGCCGGGTCTCGAGGGACGAGGCGGACGCCACCTTCATCTGGATCGTGCCCATGTTCACGATGCGCGGCAGCCGCGAGACCGAGTCGAAGAAGCGGGCGATCTCGTGATAGGTTCCCTCGAGCTGCACCGAGATCGGAACCTCCGCGTAGAAGTCGTGGAGCTGCTCCGACTCGCGCTTGAACGACTTGATCTCGACGCCGGCGGTCTTGCCGAGGTTGCTGATGTCGG
>CAZPNB010000028.1:0-7431 GCA_964587305.1 uncultured Spirochaetales bacterium
CGATCTCCGAGAATGGCGGGAGCAGCGGCGGGTGCGGCACCGCGAACGACCAGATCGTTCCGCGGCCGGAGACCGTGGTCCAGCTCGGAGGCACGCGCGGCGCCCACGGGCTGATCGGGCGCGGCGGGAAGATCAGTCGGCCGGTCTGAGCGCACTGCTGCATCCGCAACACGCCCGTGCGGCAGCCCGCGAAGAACGGCGCCGCGTCCTCGTCGATCGGCGGCAGCAGGTTTGCGTCCATCGCCGGTGATTCCGTCAATTCCGCAGCAACATCGCGCTGGTCGGGACGCCTTCGCCCGCGGTCACCAGGCAGGTGCGCGCGCCCGGCACCTGGCTCGTCGAGTCGCCGCGCAGCTGGCGCACGCCCTCGTTGATCAGGTTGAATCCGTGCACGTAGGCCTCGGAGAGCCCGCCGCCCGAGGTGTTGATCGGGAGGCGCCCACCGGCCTCGAGGTTGCCGTTCTCGGTGAAGGCTGCGCCCTCGCCGCGCGCGCAGAAGCCGTAGCCCTCGAGCGAGAGCGGGACGAGCGGCGTGAACGCGTCATAGAGCTGGGCCACGTCGACGTCCTGCGCGCGGATGTCGGAGCCGCGGTAGAGCTGCTGGGCACACGTCCAGGCCGGGCCGCGCAGTGGATCCTCGCACCAGTAGTTGACCATCGTGTGATGCTGGCGCGGTAGACCCTGCGCGAACGCGTGCACAAAGACCGGTTTGCGGCGGCAGTCACGCGCGCGCTCGGCCGACACCACCACGCAGGCGAGCGCGCCGTCGGTCTCGAGGCAGTTGTCGAACAGGCACAGCGGCTCGGAGATCCAGCGCGCCGACATGTACTCGTCGCGGCGCAGCGGTCGTGCGTGCATGATCGCGCGCGGGTTGCGGTTGGCCGCCTTGCGCACGGCGATTGCGACGTTTGCCAGGTGTTCGCGCGTCGCGCCGTACTCGTGCATGTAGCGGCGGGTGAGCAGCGCGATCTCGTCGACTGGGCGCAACAGCCCGTGGGGGCGCGTCCAGGTGGCGGAGGCGCTCGCCTGCTGTGCGCCGGCCCACGGGCGTCCGCCCGAGCCGCGTTTGCGCGAGCGCCAGGCGACGCCGACATGACACTGCCCGGTGGCGACCGCCATTGCGAGATGCCCAACGCAGCCCGGCCCGGCTCCGCCGCCGTAGCCGATCTGGCTGAAGAACGTGACGTCTGCTGCGCCAATGTTCTTGGCGATCTCGACCTCGTCGGTGTTCTCCATCGTGTACGACGCGAAGCCGTCCACCTCACCGGGCGCGATTCCGGCGTCGTCGAGCGCGGCCAGGATCGCGCGGCACGCGAGCGCCTTTTCGCTCGGCGCGAGCCGCTTCGCGAACTCGGTCTCGCCGATTCCGACGATCGCAGTCGCATCCTTGAGCATCGAGATCCTCTCTGATCGCCTTCGCTCGCCTTCGACTCCTCGCGCAACTTGTCGCTCGGCGTGGAGATTTCAGGAACGCACCGTATCGTATCAGCGGCAAACCGGCGGAGCCGGCGCGCAGCGAGGCAGAGCCGAGCGCAGAGCAGACGGGTGGGCCGGCGGCGCGGAGGAACCGCGCGGAGGAACCGGGATGGACTTCGACTTTTCGCCCGACGAGCTCGCGTTCGAGCGGGAGGTCGAGGCGTTCCTGGCGGCGAACGCGTCGCCCGACGTGATGGACGCGAATCCCGAGCAGCTCTCCCAGACCGTCGACACCCCGGAAAAACGCGCGTTCATGCGCGAGCTGGCGCGGCGCGGCTGGCTCGGGATGTCGTGGCCGAAATCGTACGGCGGACAAGAGAAGAGCGGCATCTACGACTTCCTGCTCACCGAGGCGCTCTCGCGCCGGGGTGCGCCGCAGCCGGGGAAGGGTGTCGGCATCGTCGGCAAGACGATCATCCGCCACGGCAACGAGACGCTCAAGCAGTACTTCCTGCCGCGCATCATCCGCGGTGAGATCGAGTTCGCGATCGGCTATAGCGAGCCCCAGGCCGGCTCCGACGCGGCGAACATGCAGCTGCGCGCGGTGAAGGTGGACGGAGGCTGGAAGCTCGACGGCCGCAAGATCTGGACCACCTCGGCCCACTTCGCCGACTGGTACTGGGTCGGCGCGCGCACCGACACGAGCCAGAAACACAGGGGGATCACGCTGTTCCTGGTGGAGATGGACCACCCCGGGCTCACCGTCCACCCGACCTGGACGATCGGCGACGAGCGCACCAACGAGGTGTTCTTCGACGATGTGTTCGTCCGCGATGCCTTCGTGGTGGGCGAGGTGAACCACGGCTGGACCTACATCTGCGAGGCCCTCGACCTGGAACGCTTCGCGATGATGCCGGTGGGTCCGCTCGAGATGAAGGTGGCGGCGCTGGTCGGCTGGGCGCGCGACGCGATCCGCGACGGAGCGCCGGTGCGCCGCGACGCGCGGACCCGCTGCACGATCGCCCAGTCGGTCACCCAGCTCGAGGTGGCGCGCATGCTCCAGCGCCGCGTGATCGGCGAGGCGCTGAAGGGTCACCCGCCCACGGTCGCGTCGTCACAGTACAAGCTCTACATGAACGAACTGGGCCAACGCGTTGCCAATGCAGCGCTCGACCTGATCGGCGCCGAGGGACAGCTCAAACCCGACAACGCCGACGCGCCGCTCGGCGGCCGCTTCGAGCGCTCCTATCGCTACACCGTGGTCGACACGATCGGCGGTGGCACCTCGGAGATCCAGAAGAACATCATCGCGCGCCGCGGCCTGGGGCTGCCGCCGAGCTATTGACCGCGTGCTCGTCGACGGAGCGCACGCGAGAGCCGAACGCTGCCACCCGGTGCGACGCTTGCCACGCTGATCGAGCACGCCGATCGGCGCGGCCTCGCCCCAACCGCTCGCTCTCAGCGGAGAATCCTCTCGCCCGGCCCGTAGGTTGCGAGCGGAAGCTCGAAGCGGAGCCCGTCGGGCGCGCGGCCGTAGATCCGGATGCGCCCGATTCCCTCGTGCACGCAGCGCTGATGGTGTGCCGCGCACAGCGCCGTCCGATTCCAGGGGTCGTCCGGGCCGCGCGCCGAGCGGAACCGGATGTGATGATTGTGCAGGTTCCGGTAGGAAGAACAGCCCGGCACCGTGCAGCGCCAGCCATCGCGCTCGAAGACGCGATGGTCGCGCGGGACCTTTCCATTCGGCAGCGCCCACGTCTCGAAGCAGTGCGCGAGCATCGCGTCGAGCGCCTCGCTCTCGCTGGCCGTTCGGCCGTTCAGTCGCTCGATCCGCCGTTGCACGGTTGCCAGGACCGCCTTGAAGAGGCGGGCCACGTCGGCTGGGGCCGTGAAGAAGAGGGTGGCGGTTCCGCTTTGGCTTTCGACGCGCAATTCATCTGGTTTTTCGACCGTGGAGTGCGCACCCGTTTGCACGTCCTCGGAGAGCGAGCGGGGGTCGAGCCGGCCGGTCACGAGCGCGCGCTCCACGTCCTCCTCGAGGCGGCGCACCGAGACGGCCTCGGCGTGAGCCACCCACGCAGTGCGCCACGGCTCCGCGTGGTCCAGCTCGAGGACTGGAACCAGCGCGTGAGCCTGCACCCACGACAGGCGGCCGCTGCGGAACGCCGCGCGCAGCTC
The DNA here is from genome assembly GCA_964587305.1 of uncultured Spirochaetales bacterium. Taxonomy (GTDB): domain Bacteria; phylum Myxococcota_A; class UBA9160; order UBA9160; family SMWR01; genus JAHEJV01. Next base: position 3,595 of record CAZPNB010000028.1, read on the forward strand.
CGGGGAGAGAGCGCAGGTTCGCTCGAGGCGCAGCAGCGCCTGCGCCTTGCGCGGGGACATCCCGAGCCACTCGCGTGCGAACACGGCCAGACTCGAACAGCCGTGGAACCGGTAGCCCCGCGAGCGCGCGACCTCCCACAGCAGCGGTCCGATATCCGCGAGCCACCGCTGCTCGATCCGCAGCGCGCGCCGCAGCCGCGCGTCGAGCTCGATCGCGTCGGCGGACTCGAGGCCCTCGATGAGCGGCGCGAGGAACGCAGGCAGCGCGTAGGGCGGGAAAGCGCAGCGCATCCCGCCTTCAGTCTTCCCTGAGTCGCGGAAGGCGGGTTTCACCCGCCCTACGCGTTGCGCGTGCAGTCCCTGCTCTGCGCACCCGATTGCGGCTCGCGGGAAATTGAAAGGCGCGGTGAGCCCGGGATCCCCATCGACGCCGATCGCCGACATCACCTCCGCGGCAATCCCCTCGGCCACCGCCGCCTGGGACAGCGCCTCCCCGGCGAAGCGGCGAGCGAGCAGCCGCGCGCGGCTCCAGCGCGCACGGACGCGCGGCGTCACGCGCAGCCACACCGTCTCGCGCAGCACCTCCTCGACCCCGTCCTCGTCGGTCTCGGGCAAGCCGCCCGCCTCGAGCGACCGCGCATCCACCGCGCGCACCTCGCGAGCGAGCGCGCGGGCGGTCAGGCTCAACGCGAGATCCAGCCAGCGCGCCTCGTCCTCGATCGTCGCGACCCGGCACAAGAGCCGCGCCTTCGTCCACGTGATGCGACCGGCGACGAACGCCGCGTCGATGCCGGGCAGCCGGCCGAGTTCCCGATCGACGTGCGCGAGATCCTGCACCTGGCGCGTGGAGAGGCCCAGTCGTTCGACGGCGTAGTCGCGGAGCCGCACATAGCCGAGCCGATCCCACGCACGCGTGGCGACGAGCCGCCCGGCCAGCGCGGCGAGCACCCTGCGCAGCGGCGCGCCCGAGCGCGCCAGCCGCGCAAGCCGGGTCTCGACGTCGGGCGCTTCCGGCGTCCGGACCACCGCAAGAGCTTCCACACCAACCTCGTCGGGACCGAGCGGTTGAGCAACCGAACGCGAGGATCGCGGGTGGGTGTGACAGATACGGTCATTGCGCCAGGAATGTTTGGAGAAGTGAGCGACCCCCATCCCGCGAACGGCTGGCCTCACGGGCTCATGAACGCGCGGGCTCGAGAGGCGTCTGGTGAGCTCCGACGGCGCGCGAGAGCACGGCACGCACGTCGCATCGCTGCGCTGCAGGAGAGTCGCGTGGAGCCCGAGGACGCCTACACACCGCGATCGCCGGAGCAGACGCTGCTGCACCGCGTCGTTCGCGAACAGCTCGAGCCCTTCCTCGCCCGCGCACGAGCCCGAGAGCAGCCGGCTCCGCACTTCATCGAGCAGGAGCTTCGGGCCTTCCTGCGCTGCGGCATCCTTGCCCACGGCTTCCTGCGCCTGCACTGCGACGACTGTGGCCACGACCGCCTGGTGCCCTTGGGTCTGCCCCGATTCCGTAGACACTCAGCCTACACCGTGAGTCCAGGTCCTTCCTGTTCTCGTCTTCGTTCATTCATGAACGGGGGTACGGGGGCGGAGCCCCCGCGCTCTCCGTTCTGGTTCTTGAGCTCGAATGCCAACGGGCTCTGGTAGTCCAGCGACGAGTGCCGCCGGCGGACGTTGTAGAAATCCTGGATGTACTCGGCGATCGCGTGCTCCGCATGGACGCGGGTGGGTAGAGGCAGCTCGTGGAGCAGCTCCACCTTGAGCGTCCCGAAGAAGCTCTCCGCGACGGCGTTGTCCCAGCAGTTCCCTCGGCGGCTCATGCTGCACATGATCCCCGCCTGATCCAGAGCTCGCCGGTAGTCATGACTGGCGTACTGGCTGCCCCGGTCCGAGTGGTGGATCAGGTCCCGGACGCCGGGCCGCTGCGCGAGCGCGCGACGCAGCGCCTCGAGCACGAGCTCTCGTGTGATCCGATCGCTCATCGCAAAGCCTACGACTCGCCGCGAGAAGAGATCCAGGATCACCGCCAGGTACAGCCAGCCCTCTTGCGTCGCGACGTAGGTGATGTCCGTGACCCAGGCCGTGTTCGGTGCCTCGACGTGGAACTCCCGCATCAGCACGTTGGGTGCCACCGGAAACGGGTGCCGGGAGTCCGTCGTGGCGCGGAAACGGCGCCTTCGCCGACCCACGAGGCCACGCTGCCGCATCAAGCGCGCCACGCGCTTGCGCGAGATGCGAAGCCCCTTCTCCCGCAGATCTCTCCGCACGCGCGGGCTGCCGTACGTCCGCCGGCTCTCGGCATGGGACGCTGCGATCTCGACCCCGAGCTGTGCGTCTTCGCGCGCGCGTGCCGAGGCCGGCCGCTTCCTCCACGCGTAGTAGCCGGACCTCGACACCGCCAGACAACGACACAGCAGTCGAATCGGGTAGCGGGCCTTCTCCGCCTGCACGAAGCGGAACCTCACTGGTTCTCCTTGGCGAAGAAGGCCGTCGCTTTTTTTAGGATCTCACGCTCCATCTCCAGGGTCTTCACCCTCTTGCGCAGCTGCGCCAGCTCCTCGCGCTCCGCCGTCGTGAGGGCGCCCACCGGGCCCCGACCCGAATCCACCTCGGCCTGGCGCACCCACGTCCGCACCGCGGTCTCCGTGAGATCCAGCTCCTTCGCAATCGCCCCGATGCTCTGGCCGCTCTTGCGGATCAGCTCCACGACCTCGGCCTTGTACTCATCCGTGAACGCTCGACGCTTCCGTTTCCCCATGACACATTCCTATCGCACCTTCGTGCGATCCGGGGTGTCCACGAAACCGGGGCAAGCTCACCTTCTCGTGCAAGCGCCGCGGCTTCTGCCCCTCCTGCGGCGGCCGCCGGATGGCCGACACCGCGGCTCACCTCGTGGATCGCGTCCTGCCTGCGGTGCCAGTTCGCCAGTGGGTGCTCACACTCCCATACCCGCTTCGCTACCGCTGTGCGTACGACGCGAAGCTCACGAGCGAAGTGCTTTGCGCATTCCTCCGAGCGCTCTTCGCGGAGCTGCGACGGCGCGTTCGACGACAATGGGGCGCGCTCGGCGAGCAGTGCGGCGCCGTCACGTTCGTTCAACGCTTCGGATCGGCGCTGAACCTGAACCTCCATTTCCACACGCTGGCGCTCGACGGCGCCTATCCGTATGCCGCCGGTTGCGCGGAGGCCCCGCGCTTCCTGGTCCTGCCCCCACCCCACCACGACGACGTGGCCCGAGTGCTCGCCGGAACCGCTCGCCGGCTCCACCGGCTGCTCGAAGCCCGCGCAGGCGAGGATGACGATGCACTCGCCCGGGACGAGCCGCTCCTCGCGCTGCTCGCTACGGCCTCCTTGCGCACACGCATTGCCGCCGGACCGCACCGGGGCGAGCCGTGGCGGTGCGTGGGAGATCGCATCGATCCCAGAGAGCCGAGCGAGGACCCGGACGCCTCGCCCCGTGTGCCCGAGCACCGCGGCATGAGCCTGCACGCCGACGTGGCCGTGCCCGCCCGCGACCGCCGCCGCCTGGAGCGGCTGTGCTGTTATGCGGCACGCCCACCCCTTGCGAACGATCGCCTCGAAGAGCACCCAGATGGCAGACTCACGCTTCGCCTGAAGACCCGCTGGCGTGACGGCACCACGCACATCTGGATGGAGAGAAGCGAGCTGATCGACCGCCTCGTCCCGCTGATCCCACCGCCGCGCGCCCACCAGGTGCGTTACCACGGCATCCTGGCGCCGTGCGCGAGCCAGCGCGATCGGGTCGTGCCGGCGCGTCTGCCCGAGTTCGAGCCGCACGCCCACGCCGCTGATGGCGCGGCGGGCGGGTGT